>NZ_PUUH01000030.1:0-2852 GCF_002968355.1 Spiroplasma sp. ChiS
ATTGGGTTGAATATAGAGAAATTACTAATATGATTATTGTTCCTATGCAATGTATTCCACCTATAGAGAAATTACTAATATGATTATTGTTCCTATGCAATGTATTCCACCTAGTATATTTTTTCCTTATTTTAAAATGAAAATAGGTTTCTTTGATGATTTAGATGATTATTTAGTATGAAAAACGGAAACAGTTAAACGAACAGCAAACGGGAAAAGAGTTCGTAAAAAATCTAATAAAGATATTGGTATTAATTTTGTTAAGATAACAATTCCTTTATCTATTGCAATGCAATATGATAGTAAATATTTAAAATTTGTGCGTGATTTAAAAAATGATAAAGTACCAAGTTATATTAAACAAAATTGACCTAGTATTGTTAAAAAAGATATTACGATTAATGAATTACGAGAGATGGGGCTGGAACATTTATTAAAGAATTTGGGAGAGTTAGAAAATGATTAATTTACTTGCTAATGATGTATGAAATGGTGCCATTAATGTTGTAGTTGATATTTTTATGAAAATAATGGATTGAATGTGAGCATTAAAATTGCCAGGTACAAATATTCCTTTATTTGTAATTTGAGTAATTGGTGGTGTTATAAATRTTATTTTTTTATTAGTTAATAGTTCTCGTGGTTTAAGTTCAGTTTCTCGTTCTTCTTTACAAGCAAGTAAAAAGATATCTTTTGGAGTTAAAAATATAAGTAATAATTCTAAAAGTAATAATAAGGAGAATGATAAATAATGTTAAAGTTAATATTTTTCTTTGTTATTGGTTTAACTGTTGGGTTTGGTTTTGTTGCTAATATTGTTGTGGYAACAGATTTAGGTTTTTCWACTGTTAARCATTATTTGGAGTCTGCTAATGATTTTTATAAATTAGTAGCACAGTTATTTATTATTGCRACACAYCCTATTTTCCAGTTATATATGGCGTTTGSAATTATTATTATGGGTATTAGAATTATTTTTATTGTTTAAGGGGGGGTTAAAACAATGCGAAAACGATTATTAGATATATTTATTATTTTTTATTTAATATTTGGTTGAATATTTCTTTTTTTGTAGTGCTACAACTATAAATTATATTAGTAATGTTTGTAAAGTAGAAACAAGAAATAATGATAATTTTAGTGATTTAACTTATGCAAAAGCAAATGAATATGATTTTCAGTCTACTTTAATTTTGCGACAAGATTATTTTATGCAAGGTTTAGACTCTAGTAATTATGCATTTAGTTTTGGTGTTGAAACTCCTTTTATTCCAAAAGTGAGTGCTGATAAAAATGATAGTAATTATTGATTTAATAAAATTAAAAATGTTGCTTGAAATTATTTATTAAGTTGAAACCCGAAAGATATTTCTAAGGGTTTTTTGGGTAAATTAATCAGATATAATAATGATAAATATACTCAATCAATAAAATTATTAGATATGACAGATAGGTCAAAATATCAAGGTTTTAATTTAATTAGATTTAGTACAACTACATTAATAGAAAATAGATCTATTTCAATTAATGGTTTTAATTTTAGTCTTTATAATGCTACTGATTGAAATGGTGAACTTAATGATGGAAAAATTTGACAATTACCTTATAAAAAAGGTGCTTGATACCGTTTAGATATTCATATTGAAAATGCGGCAATTTGGATTGTAAATAATTTGCCTGGTATGAAAGAAATTTATAAATTTGTTAATGGGATAGTACATGTGTTTAGTAATGTGTCTGAATTGTTTAATAATATTGGTAATTTGTTTGCTTTTGATATTACATTTAAGATTATGTTAAGTTCTATTTTAGTTTTAGCAATGGTTAACGGACTTTTATGCTATTTTTAGGACCCACCACACCACCTTACTTAAAGGGGTAAGTAAGGTGGTGCGTGGATAAACCACCACACCACCTTACTTTTAACTAGCACAACGGGAGAAAAAGAAAAATAACCCAATAAAATCAAGGTTTTAAAATTTAGTTTTTATAAAAAAATCATCAAATTTTAACGAAAGGAGGTAAAAAATGGAAAATAATATAAATATAAAAAAAGGTATAAAAAATAAATTTATGTTTGTTGATAAACAAGGTTATATAATGGGTGTTAGCATTGATAGTTATTTAGAAAACGATTATTTTTGACAAATGGAAGAATATGTCTTGATAGTTATTTAGAAAACGATTATTTTTGACAAATGGAAGAATATGTCCCATTTTATAAGAAACAATATCAGAGTTGAAAAAATCAAAAACTATTTTTTAAAAATTATAAAAAACGGCATAAAAAAAGTATTAGTCTACACAACAATTTACTAATACAATAAAAAATTAAAATTAAATATTTACATTTAGAATTATACATCTAAAAGTAATTTTTGTCATTAATATTTTAATAAATATTAATTTTTCAGAATGTGGACTCTACACTTTTATTTTATAGTAATTTTAGAAATATTTGACTTTAATTTAGTTATGGTATATAAGTAAGTTATTAAGTCATTAAAAGAGATAATGGTTTAATATTTAAGTTGATAAACAACTTTAAACAATTAAAAGAGATAATGGTTTAATATTTAAGTTGATAAACAACTTTAAACATTGCAAAATAATTAAATAATTTTCTCTTTTTTTAATTTACTTTTATTTTGTAAATTAAATTATAATTTTTTGTTATTTAAGTTTGTTTATCAGTAGAACAGATAATATTTTATTAATTTTATTAAAGACAAATAATTTAAATATAAATGTGTGTGTCTTAGCAAATTATTTGTATTGTAAAAAATAATAAACACTATTTATAAGTCTGATTATTATATTACTCAAAAATAGAAATGTGGTGAATAAATAAT
>NZ_PUUH01000031.1:0-2795 GCF_002968355.1 Spiroplasma sp. ChiS
ATAATCATAACCATCAAATGTATCTTGGTTTGATTGATAAATCATATCAGCAATAATGTATCTTTGTTCAACAGCAAAAACAGTATTTATAATAGTATTTGAATTGGTTAAGTCTTCATTTCCAGTTATAATATCTATATTTTTATGTTTTGTTTCTTGAACAAGAGTTTTAATTTTTATATGTTTTATAGCATTTTTGCTTGAGACTAATTCAATAATTGAATTATCATTATTTCCTTTCTTACTTATTAATTGAACTGATAAGGTTGCTTGCGGGTCAAGGTCAATTAATAAAACCTTTGCCCCATCAAGGGATAACTTATAAGCAACATTTTTGCATAATGTCGTTTTGCCTACTCCACCTTTTTTGTTACAAAAACTAATCATCTTCATTATTATTGTTTTCCTTTCCATAACGCTCTTTAAGAATTTCATTCATAAGGGTTGTCTTACTCCATTTTTTCTTTTTGCTTCTTTGTTAAATGCTTCTACTATTTACGGTTCATCAGCAATTGGTGAAATAACTTTTTTCCAGTCTCGTTTTTTAAATTCCTTTGCTTCTGAAAAAGTTGACATTTTTTTCATTTTTTCCAATTCTACTTTTACATCTTTTTTTATATTTTGTGGCATTATATTACTCCTTTTATTTTTTATTATACATTTTATATATAAAAAAATATTTCTTTGTTTTTATTGGGATTTTTATTTTTTATATATAAAATTATCTTTTTCAAAAAATATAATTTGCAAAATTTTATTACCATTTCCCTATGAAAATACCTTTCAATGCAACTCAGACAACAATCGCCAAAAAAGCAACAAAAACCCTTACTTTATAAGGGTTTTAAATACTGGTATAATATTCGCAATAAAGAAATTTATAAGAATAAAAATATCAATAACATTATATTTTAATTTGTTTATTGAAATGGTTTTGAAGGCCCAACATTTACTTTAAATTCTGTTCCATCATTTTCATATGAAATTGGTAATGTTTTAATATAATAATCTCCATCAATTTTTTGAACATATCCGTTTGGAATATTAAAAATTCAATCTGTATTTTCATATTTTTTAATATTATCAAATAACTCATATACTTTAAAATCTGATGCAGAAACATGATTCATAAGAAAATGAAGCCTTTGATCTAAATTATATTTTTGATATACTCATGTATCAACTTGATCAACTGTTTTATAGAAAAAATAATCCACATAAATTTCAGAATGAGCTGGTACGGTTATTTTTTGAGTAGTTGCATTATAAGTATCTGTCACAGTATCTGTTCATGTACCCTCTGCACTAATTTCAGCACTAATTTTTGTGCCTACAACATATGCATCAATATCAATTGTGGTGCCTATTTTCATTCCCAATTTTAAAGAATTCCCTACTGTTTGTTGGTGAGAATAACTAGATGTGGATAAAGTTTGTTTTTGATCATTTTTATTTATTAAAACATCATGAGCATGATCAAGCTCATTTTTTGATTTATTTGTTATTTCTGATATATTAACAATACCTTTACCTTGTTCAACTCAATTTTGTTGCTCATTTTCATCTCAAAATCAGTTGCCTAGCGAGATCATTTTATTTCCTACAGAAATACTTGGTACTCATGGACCAGGACCACCTCATTCTAAATAATTAATACAATATCTAAAATATTTAAAAAATCCTTGCCCAGTTGATAAATCTCAATTGCCCGCATTAGGAATTGGTAATTCATCATTCTTAATTTGTTGTTCTGTATATGATAAAGTTAATTGATCTGTTGTATTTGGTTGATATTTTGTATTAGCAACAAGAGGTGCTACAACACTAGTTGCTAATATACCTGTTCCTACTAAACTTAGTAGTTTTTTCATATATATCATTCCTTTCTTTTATAAAAATAGAAATAATAGGCTTATTTTCCTTATTATTTCCATAAATTTATAAAAGAATTGATATGATATATTAAAATTTGATACAATAATTTACAGAAACACAAGGAATTTAAGCATTTTGTGTTTCTATGCTATAAAATTATGTTTCTATTTTTATAATTTCATCTTAACAAGAATATTTTTAATAGCAAGTCTTATTTTAAAATAAATAAAAATTTATTTTTTTTATTTGTTTCAGATTTCGTAGGTGTTTAGTTCTTGTCAAGCATAGTTATTGATTTGATTTTGTATTCAGTTGGCGAGAGTTTGAGTTGGGGTAATTCAGTGGACTTGGTAGTTGTCTTTATAGTATTTGCGGAGACCATCAAGTTTTTTTCTAAACCGCTCGGGAGTTTTTCGTGTTCGCTCAAATTCCACTAATTGAATTGTCCCATCAGTTTTGTAAACAATTAAGTCAGGGTAGGCGTTGAGGTTATCGTTTTCCATTTTTAACTCCCGCTCTGTTTGGTAATGTTCGATGTCATTTTGTGCAACAAGTCATTTGATGAGCATATCTTGGTGGGCGAGTTCATAAAAATTAATTTGAATACTTTTTTTATGAACTCGCCCTAAATAAGAATTGCCCTTGTGTGTTAAAAAATAAATGTTTTTCCGCGTAGTTTTATCAATTTTATAAAATTGTTTTTTTTGTAATGTTTTTAAATTAGTTTTTGCACTTTCAATCGGTTTTTTTAACAGCAATGCAATTTGTTCTGCTGTTAAATATCCTCATTTATTTAATAAATCTAAAATTTTTAAACTTTCTGTCATATTATAAACTCCTTACCAACCACGCTTGTCTTACTAACCGGGTGGTGTTTTTTCTTTTTTGCGTTCACTTTTTTCTTTTAAGGGCACGGACAA
>NZ_PUUH01000032.1:0-2784 GCF_002968355.1 Spiroplasma sp. ChiS
TTATGACTAGGAATAAATCATCCTAAAATATTTTTACATGGTGCTATTGATGATGCAACAAATACAGTTGTTGGATTATATTTTGATTATCAAGAAACCTTAAATGGTTATTATAATGTTTTATATCAAATTTTAAAAAACTATGGTATTCCTATGACATTTTATACAGATAAGCGAACAATTTTTACTTATCAAAAAAATAATAGTAAAAACGAAGAAAAAGACACCTTTACTCAATTCAGCAGATGCTGTAATGAATTAGGTGTCGAAATCATAACTACTTCAATTCCTCAAACAAAAGGTCGAATTGAACGGTTATGAGGTACTTTACAAGATCGTCTAAAAAATGAATATCCTAAAATATTTTTACATGGTGCTATTGATGATGCAACAAATACAGTTGTTGGATTATATTTTGATTATCAAGAAACCTTAAATGGTTATTATAATGTTTTATATCAAATTTTAAAAAACTATGGTATTCCTATGACATTTTATACAGATAAGCGAACAATTTTTACTTATCAAAAAAATAATAGTAAAAACGAAGAAAAAGACACCTTTACTCAATTCAGCAGATGCTGTAATGAATTAGGTGTCGAAATCATAACTACTTCAATTCCTCAAACAAAAGGTCGAATTGAACGGTTATGAGGTACTTTACAAGATCGTCTAAAAAATGAATTAAGTTTTGCAAAAGTAACTACTCTTGAAGAAGCAAATAAGTTCTTAAAAGAATTTCTGCCTAAATTTAATAAACACTTTGCTCTTCCCATTGATTATAACAATTCTGCTTTCGTTGATGCACCAGAAAGTGAGAAAATTAATTTACTTTTATCAATAACTTCAACAACAAGAACAGATAATGGATCATCAATTAGTTATGCAAATAAAAAGTACTTAGCTTATGATAATAAAAAACTAAAAGTTTTTAATTCAAAAACAAATGTTACAATAATTAATGCATTTCATAAAACATTGTATCTTAAGTATGAAAACAAAATTTATAATCTATTAGAATATATTCCAACAGTTAAAAATACAGAAAAAACATTACCAAAATCTAAAGCTCATAAACCCAAATCAAATCATCGATGAACTGAAAGATATACTATGAAACAATTATCAATTAAATAAATTTACGAAATTTTAGCTAGATATTGACATTTTTTTTAAATAAAATAAATGGTACCCGAGACCGGACTTGAACCGGTACAGTTGTAAAACCGACGGATTTTAAGTCCGTTGCGTCTACCTATTCCGCCACTCGGGCATATATTTTTATAAATGGTCTCCTGTAAAGGACTTGAACCTTTGACCCACTGGTTAAAAGCCAGTTGCTCTACCGACTGAGCTAACAGGAGACAATGGCTGGGCTAGCTGGATTTGAACCAGCGCATAAAGGAGTCAAAGTCCTTTGCCTTACCGCTTGGCTATAGCCCAAAATATATATAAAGATGGTGGAGGGGGAGGGATTCGAACCCCCGAACCCGAAGGAGCTGAGTTACAGTCAGATGTGTTTGGCCACTTCACTACCCCTCCAAAGAATGGTGCTGGCTAGAAGAATCGAACTCCCAACCTACTGATTACAAGTCAGTTGCTCTACCTATTGAGCTAAGCCAGCAGAAATTCATTAATGGTCGGGTGTAACGGACTTGAACCGCTGACCACCTGCTTGTAAGGCAGGCGCTCTCCCAACTGAGCTAACACCCGATGACACAATTTAAGTATTGTGTTAAAACCTTTTTAATTTTATATAAAACAATAATTTTTGTCAATTAAAATATTATTAATTTTATTTTTTTTAAAAGATTATATTTTTTAAAGTAACTAATAAAAAATGGATTTTAGTGTTATAAAATCCATTTTAAAACTTTTATTAATACTGACGTTGCGTATGATCAGATGCTTTATATTGTGGAATGTTAATCATGTAACCATCTTCACGACGTCATAATCCTTTAATTACTTTTGTAATTAGATAAATCATAAAGATTGTTCCAATTAAAGTTGCTGTAAAGTTTAAAATATTAGCAAAAATTGATAATCCATTCTGTCCTTTTTGAAATATACGGCTAAATGCTTCAATTAGTTTTAGTAATGCCGTAATAATTTGAATCACTAACATTATTGTAACTAAAATAGTATAAATAGTTGAAACGAAACTTAATCATTTTCCATAAGAAGTTTCAACCATCATATTAGCGACAACTTTATTACTATAAAAGCCAGGGACAAAAATTAAACTTAAAACACTAACAGCAGCTAAAACTCCCATCATAATGGCAAAATTTTGTTTTGAGTTTCCAACTCAAGTTTTATCTGTTGCTTTGTTGTAAAAAATCATAATTGCAACAATACTAGCAATAGCTGATACTAATCAAGCAGTTCCTAAATAGCGTACAATCACAACACGGGCATTTTTTGTAGCTTTAACATCAGTATCTGGTAATCATGTTAATGCAAATGGTGCAAAAAAACCACCAAGTGATAATGATAATACCGCTAAACTTCATTTGTTTGCACATAATTCGGCATCAGTACTGCTAATTGCATAGCGGATTAAGCCAATATTACAAATTATTGTTGTAAAAAATGAAAAAATCACTATTAGAAAAACTATAACTTTAGGACTTGTTAAATCTGCATATGAATCCATTAATCAAGTATTTGCAGCATTGATATCACCGGGAAAAGTCCCATTGTTATATCGGTCTAAATAATAAAAGTAAGCCCCTCCTGCTATTGCCATTCCAGCAATACCTACAATACTTGATAGCACAA
>NZ_PUUH01000033.1:0-2748 GCF_002968355.1 Spiroplasma sp. ChiS
GCAATATGTAAATTAAATTTATATAACGAGTATATTAAAAAATATCAAAAAGTTAAAGTATGTGTAAAAGTTTTATCAAATGAACCTAGTTTATTAACTGTAAATATAATTAATTATGCACTTATTTTAAAATTAAAGGAGCAAAATAACAATGAATAATAATACATATCCATCTTTACCAAACTTAAATGATATTAATAGTGTTTTAAAATATTATAATTATGATTGAACAATTAATTTAGCAAATATTATTGCTCGACATCAAATGCGATTAGTAAATGGTAAAGATATTTTATTTAAATCTCATCGTAAAGACATTTTAGAAAAATTAAATTGATGATATGAAACTTATAAAATAAAAGAAAAATTAGACAAAAATGAATTAACAGCAAGTTTAATGGGTAAAACTATTTTTGGTTTATTAGAAACATCAGATGGTAATATTGATTTATGAATTAATCCATTTAACTTTACTTCAAGAGTAAGTAAAATAAATGAAATTGAACAAGGTGCTGATATTTGATTAAATTATCATCAATCAGATAGTGGTTTTATTTTAAATTTAATTTGTACCAAACATAAAATAGTTATTAAAGGTTGACCTAAAAATAATGAAGTAGTTGTTGGGCAAAGTAAAACACAAATTAAAGATGATGTTAAACCTATTTTAGTACAAGAATTTAAAAACAAATTAGGTGTTGTACCTTTTTGAGAAATGATAAATGAACCTAATCCATTATTTTTATCTACATCAACTACATTAAATCCATGACCTACAATGGCAAATTGTTATAAATTACAATTTGATTTAGAAGATAGTTTTAATATTAAATCAAAAGAACGATGAGCAAATAGAACTCATTGATATGGTCAATTAGATGATGATTTAATGACTGCTTATAATACAGGCAATAAAAAAGTATTACAAGATATATTTGATGATATTTTTATTCAATCAGGTCAATCAGCCGTAGATGGACAATTATCACAATCTTTACAAGTAGTACAAGGGACACCAATTTTAGAAACATATACCGAAGACCAAAAATCAATTATTGAGCAAGTATATATAGCATGTAATTTTTCTAGTCCTTTTGGTGATGCCTCAGATAGTGAAGAAAATAAAACACAATCATTAATAAAAAAAACAAAAGATTTAGAAAAACAAGCATATTTACAAGCATATCGTAAGCAATATTATACTAAAATGTTTGATACAGTTTTAAAATATTATGGTTTATGAAATGGTGTTGGTGAACGACCTTATGGTTTTGATTTTGTTAGTGCTAGTTTAGTTGATCAAATGCGACAAAATGAATTAATTACTGCTAGATTAGAAAATAGAACAATGGAACCAATACGAGCAATTACTGAATATGATAATATTGATGAATTAGAAGCAACAAAATATTTTGAAAAAATTGAAAAATACTGAGATAAAATACAAACCAAAGAAATTGAACATAATAATAAATTACTAGAATATGATGAAACTGGTAATAATCAAAATGCTATCCAAGGTAGAACAGAAATAAAGGAGGATTAATAAATGAGTAGAATTAGCCCAGGTGCTATGAATGACTTAAGAGCACAAGCCCACGATACTTTAATGGATATAAGAGAAGACATCCGAAATAATCGACATTGAATGGTATTTCCTTTTAATGTTTATAGTTCATATATTCCTGATACTGAAACAGGTTGAAAACCTAATAATGCTAAACCTAGTGATTATGGTAGTTATACCCGCATATTTGATAATATGGAAAGTACTATTGCTCAATGACAAGGCAGTTTAAAAATAGTTCAAAAATATAAAGGTGAAGAAATTAATATCTTAACTATTGATGATTTTAAAAATCAACCTATTAATTCAACGATATGAGCAAATAATGAAAAACCTTTTGCAATAAAATTAAAAGATGAAAATGAAAATAATTATTGAAAATTAATTGATGGTGAAAATATTTATGATATTAATAAAATGTTAGAATACTTAAAGCAATATAAATTAAGTTATTTTATGAATAATGATAATAAAGCAGATAACTTTTATACAAAAGAAGTTAAAGTTGGTAAATATTGAGATGCTTATATGATTGATGATAGAAGTTCAATTCAATTTGGTGAAGCAAAATTTGAACAAGTATTTACTCAACAATCAACAGAACGACAATATACTTTATTAATTTTAGATGAAGATGCTGAGAAATTAAATATTAATGATTATTATAATTTTTATACTGTATTTAGTGATCGTGGTTTAAATATTGGTGGTGGTGATATTAATTCTGCACCCCAAGATAGACAATGATTATATCCCTCAAATGTTATTAATTATTATTCACCTTATGATGGTAGTTTTTTATGACAAGAAATTACTTTTTCAAGTATTAATGACAAAATTAGTCATAGTGGTTTATCAGTACGACAATTTATACAAACAAGTGCCCCAGGTGAGGGTTATTGTTTTCCTAAAATAACTTATGATGAAAAATTAAATAAAGGAATTGTTGAATTAGATGAGATTTTATTAAAAGACCCAGGCGTTAGAGCAATGGCAGTTAAATTTTATGGTAATCCTATTTTATTTGATATGCCAGTAATTGGGCGACCAATTATTAAGGGTGAATTTAATAAAAAAGTAATGAATTCAAGAGATTTATTAATGTATAACATGTATCCTGCCCCACCTGATAAAATAAATACTTATGCTTCACCCGAAGTAAGTTGATATAATATTCAAGG
>NZ_PUUH01000034.1:0-2726 GCF_002968355.1 Spiroplasma sp. ChiS
ACCTAAAAAAGAGAAAGGAAATAGTAAAGATGATTAATTTATTAGTTGAAAATAATAATAATAGTAATTGAGACAATATTTTTAGTTTTGTTTTTGATATATTTTTGTTTATTTTTGATGTAATTTGAAATACAAAATTACCGATGACAAATACGTCAATTGCTTATTTTTTAATCTTTTTTATGGTTATTAAGTTATCGATTTATGCAATTCACGGCACATCAACACAATATAATAATTTAGGTTCGACAGTTAATAATGGTGTTTCGCAAGTATATTCGTCAACTGTACGAAAAGGTATTAATGTTGGTAAAAATGTTTATCAAAATAGTAATAAGCAGCAAGTTAAACGAGAAATTAAGCGTCAAAATGTTAGACAACAAGCAAAATTTAAAAGAGGTGTTAAGTAATGATTAAATTAGTTTTATTGGTGGCGGCGATTGCAATATTTGGAACTGGTTTTATTACTGTTATTATTAATCAATTTACATCAGCAAAAAATATTATTATGGATTTATATAATTCTGATACTTGGTTAATTTGATTATTTGGTAGAATGGCAGTTTTGTTTAGTCATCCGTTAATGTTAACGATATCAAGTTTATATATTGTTGGGTTTATTGTTTCAAAAACATTGTATAGTTAGGAGTTGAGTTTATGAAAAAATCGTTATCTTTATTTGCCATATTTATTTTAACTTTTTTGGGTTTGGTTATTCCATTTATTACTTTAACGGCGTTTAGACCCTTAAATGAGGAACAATATATGCTTAAACAAGAGAATAAATAGTACTGATAAAGGTATTAATGTATTAATACAATGTTTTTACGTAGCAGTTTTTTTGAAAATTGCTCGGAAACAAATTATTTTATTAATCCAACTTTAAAAACACCAAAAAAATTATTATTTAATGATAAATGGTATTTGGATTTTTTACAAGATAGTTATTCAACCGGAGTTGTTTATGATAAACCTAATGAAATATTTTTGAATTATTATCGACAATGACATAGTTTAAAAAATCAGTTTATGGTTGAAAAATTTTATGATGTTAAAAAAGATAATTTTTTGAATGATTTAATTGATTTTATTTATGCTTTTGCCGTAAAATATAAAATGTTTCATGTATCGAAAAAAATTGTCGACAATGTTGACCGTTATAAAGAAAATCATTATCCAAGAGTTAAGTTGAAAGTAGATAATTGAAAATTAGTTGATAAAAATAATTTTGATAATGAATTTAGTACAAAAAATAATAAATCATATTTATTTCTTAATTTATTTGATGTAGGTAAATATGGTATATATTTAGCAAAAAATAATGGTAATATATCACAAAAAAGAAATAATATTTGATATTTAGAAACATATAATCCAAAAGATTTCGTAATGTTTAACACTGCAAATATAAAATCACTTTATCGTTGATATGGTAGTGATGAACCACAAATACCTACCATTGATAAAAACATTGGTGAAATTACTGATTGAAAAGAACAAAAAGGAACTGAATAACAGTTCCTTTTTTATATTAATCGCACAAATTTCATAAAAATAATTAATAAAAAAATATTTGTTATTGTACTATACAATGCTGGATTAAATTTTCATACTTCAAATATTTGACTAAAAAAACTATATACTGTTTCAAAAACCTTACCAACACCACTCGCTAATTCATTAACTTGTTTAACACCGGGAATAGTATTAACAATTCAAATCACCGCATTTTTAATATGAGCACCAAAATCTTATCAACCCTCTGGCGTTACATATTGCACTTGTCATCATTGATTATTGGGGAATAACCCACCATTATTAATTTCTTGTCAATTATAAATCCCAAAATTAAAATCATAATATCGGTACATATCATTCTCTTTTTGTGCTTGCAATTTATAAACACATTATAACCGATTTTTTATTCTTCTATTAGCAACCGAAAAATCATAATTAAAAACACTACCATAATTATTAATCGTATAAAACCGATTTTTAAATGCTGAATATAATTTAATATCTAATTGCTGATATTTATCCGAAAAATAAAAATATCGTGGGTAAATTTTAAAACCATTATTTACTAACAAACCATATTTTTTATTATAACCTTGAACATAAGTATTATTTTCTAAATCAAAAATCGTACCTAAATAATTAGTATAAAATTTCTGTGAAATCTTAAACATACTATTTAATAATTTATCAAATTGTAATTTATCGTTAATATTTTCACTCAACAAAATATTATTAAAATTTTGTAATTTCAACGCAAAAAAGTTAACTAAAACAGTATCATATTGTAAATTATCAATATATCCATTTTCAATAAAAGAACTACGATTTTGAAACACTGGCACCAATGCACTTGCAAAAAACGACTGTAAAAACTTAGATAAATCAAACTGACCGCTAAACTGTTGATAATACTTTAAATCTTTACTATTTAATGATGAATAAATTGAACCATTAAAATTAAAAACTTCACCCATTCCCGTTCGCATAAAACTAAAATTAAAACTTAAATCATCATTATTAATATTATTTAACTCTAAACTACCAGAAATAATTAAATTTGCTTCATCAACAGTTAAAATCATCCGATAAATTGCTTTTTTAATATTTTTAACATCCAATTCATCAACCGTCTCAAAATCAAAAATTATCCGCTTTGTACCAACCTTATTCGGATTTTCATAATCCGCACTACCACCTTGCTGAACTCT
>NZ_PUUH01000035.1:0-24197 GCF_002968355.1 Spiroplasma sp. ChiS
TGTATTTATTAATTAAAATTTAATAAATTATTTTTTAGTGTGTTTAATTTTATATTTTTTATAATTATTTTTTAGTGTGTTTAATTTTATATTTTTTATTTATTTATTTTATGATATTTTTATAATTATAAATAAATATTTTTATTATTTTTGTTATTTTCTTGTAATCTTTAAAATGTGTGTGGTATACTACATTTCTATAGTAAAAAGACCACAATCAAAATCAAATTTGAAAACCAATCATTGCAAGAAATAGAAACATTCAAAATTGTATTGATGATTTAATTGCTAAAATTGAACTAGATTTATTTCATTTAAAAAGGGTTTTATTATTTAAATGATTTTGCCATTAAATAATCAAACACAATAACTTGATAAGGATTAATTTTTTTTTCAAAAGTTGAATAATTGTTATACATTGTTTTTTCAGACAATAAATTATCTGGAATCATAATTGTTTGATCAGATAAATTAATTAATACTAAAAATTTGTTTTGTTCATAATAACGATAAAAACTTAATATTGTTGGATCAATTTCAACAAATTCAATTTCGCCATAACTAAAGGCAAGATTATTTTTACGAAGTTGAATTAACATTTGATAAGCTTTAAAAATTGATTGCGAACTATGATAATCTTTTTCTCAATTAATTTTTAAATAATTTGTATTAACATCAATTCAAGGTTTATGCGTACTAAAACCAGCAAATTGCTGATTATTTCATTGCATTGGAGTACGAGCATTATCACGTGAGCGTGCACTTAACACTTCTAAAATAGTATTTGGTTGTTCTCCTTCTTTTTGAAGAATGTGATAATAATTAATTGATTCAACATCTTTTAACTGTTCAATCTTTGTATAATTATTATTTTCCATACCAAATTCTTCTCCTTGATAAAGATATGGTGTTCCTCGTAGTAACAAGACAACAGCCGCTAAAGCTGTAGCTGATTCAAAACGATAATTTTCTGGATCACCAAAGCGGGATAATGCCCGTGGTTGATCATGGTTATTTAAAAAATTAGCTAACCAGCCACCTGCTGCTTGTACTGGGATTTGTCATTCCTTAATTTTTGCTACTAGTTTCGCTGGATCATAGGGAGCTAATTTTCATTTTTCATTATTTAAATAATCAATTTTTAAATGATGAAAAGTGAAAGCCATATTTAATTCTTGTGACACTGGTTTTGTATATAAAATAGCTTGTTTTATTGACGTTGATGATAACTCACCAACAGTAATAATGTCATTTGTTTTTAAATAAGTATTCTGTGCCATTTCTTGTAAATATGTATGAACTTGTGGTGTATCAGTATAATACTTCCGACCATCACCAGTTAAGTCATTTTCAAAAATATTTGGTTTACCAATTAAATTAATAACATCAAATCGTAATCCTCGTACCCCTTTTTGTAATCAATAATTAACAATTTGATAAATATGTTGGCGTAAACTTTCATTCTTTCAATTTAAATCAACTTGTGTTTTATCAAATAAATGTAAATAAAACATTTTTAATTCATCGTGATATTCTCATACCGAACCACCAAACTTACTTTGCCAATTATTTGGGCACTTTGCTTTGTCACCAGGAAGAAAGAAAAATCGTTGTAAGTAATCTAGATTCCCTGTTTGTGCTTTTTGAAATCATTCATGTTCTGTTGAACAATGATTAAAAATCATATCCATCATAATATAAATGTTTCGTTTTCCTGCTTCTGTAACTAACATTTCAAAATCATTCATTGTCCCAAAAAGTGGATTAATATTTTTGTAATCTGAAACATCATAACCATTATCTTTTTGTGGTGATACATAAATTGGATTTAATCATAGATAATTAACTCCTAACATTGCTAAATAATCTAATTTTTGAATAATTCCTTGTAAATCACCAACACCATCATGATTACTGTCATAAAACGATTGCGGATGAATTTCATATACAATCGCTTCTTGAAAATTTATTTTATTCATTGATAATCTCCTCTACAGTTTCAAAGATTTATTTACTAATATTTTCAACCACTTTTGGTTGTTTTTTAAAACTAATTAAACTTGTTCCCTTAACTTGTAATATTTCATCTCGTAACTTTGTAAAACGTGGAAGTTTTTCTAAAAATCATGTTAAGGCCATTGTTACACTCATTGTTAATAGTGCACTAAGAATAAACCAAGTATATCCGGTACCAATAAATGTTTGAACACCTTGGACTTGACTAAATGATTGAATTGATAAAATTCCTAATCATGCTCCATTTCCAATTCCATTTGAAGTTACTCCTGCAACTGTTAATAACATTGCACCACTTGCTGATCCAACAATTGATGCTAAGAATGGATAAAGAAAACGTAAATTAATTCCATATAATGCTGGCTCAGTCACTGCTAATCAAGCGGACGTTGTGGCAGAAATTCCAATTTCTTTCATCTTGGGGTCCTTTCGATTATTAATAGTAAACATCAAGGAAGCACTTCCTTGCGCAATATTTGAAATACATAAAATTGGAAAAATAAAGGTTCCCCCAATTTGAACTGTATCTTGAATCATTACTGCATTAAGCATAGTATGAACACCAGTAATTACAATTGGTGCATATAATAATCCTAAAATTGGACCAAAGAAGTATTTTGCAATTGGATTAACTAATGCTCATCTTAATCCAAATGAAATTGCACTTCCAATAATATAACCAACTGGACCAATTAAGCATAATCCAACTGTAAACGATAATAAAATTGTTAATAATGGTACAAAAATTTGTTTTAAAACAGCGGGGACAATTCGATTTAATCCTTTTTCTAAATAAAATCCAAAAAAGGCTACTCCAATTGTTGGAATTACTTGTCCTGTATATTGAATTTTTCATGGAAAACTTCATGCTCCAAAGTCAAATGTTGGTGCTACATCAAAAATTCATAATGAATTTTTAGCTCCTTTGGCAATTTCAAAAATATCGACTAATGGTGGTAATAATAAGGTTAAACCAATAATAATACCAAGAACTGGAGAACCTCCCATTTTGGCAAAAATTGATCAACAAATTATAACTGGGATATATCAAAAGACAGCTTGGGCTGGAATTCACAAAAAATCATCTAACCCTTTAGCAAATCCTGAAATACTTACCAATGAAGTTCCTTCGCCATTTCAATTTGCTTCTAAAATGTTACGAAATCCTAAAATTAATCCCCCCGCTATTAAGGCTGGGACTAGTGGAATAAAGATTTCTGAAAAATGTTGTAATAAGCGTTGATATCATTTTCCTTTTTTTACTGTTGATTCATTTGTTATATTTTCTCCTAATTTTTCTGTCTTAGAAGTTAAGTATTTTTTAAATTCAGCAAAATAATTATTGACATCAGGTCCAATTACAATATGATATTGTCCAATTGGTTGAACCGTTCCTTTAACATTATCTAATTCTTCGATTTCCTTTGAATTTGCTTTTGTATTGTCTTTTAAAACTAATCTAATCCGGGAAACACAATGAGTATATGAAATAATATTGTCAATTCCTCCCAATAACGGAATTAACGCTACTATTTCAGTAGTATATGTTTTTTTTGTCATAATTTTTATCTCCTGTATGTAATCATTTCCATATTTTGATTATAATACACATTTTTTAAAATATAAACTTATTTTAAAAAAGTTTTAATCTCATAACTTAAACATTCAATTGTTTTATCTTTTGTTATATTATTTCCATCTAAAATTTGCTTTAACTTAATAATTATTTTTGTTGCTAATTCAGTATAGTTAATGGCAATATAATAATGTTTTGGTAAAATTGATAGAAAAAAGTCATTACTATTACAAATATCTGTGACCAAACTATTAGTAATATTATTTTTCATTAAAAAGGAAATCACAACTTTATAGCAAGTATGTGTTCCTACAATAATAATTTTATTATTTAAATTAATTGTTTTGACTAATTCTCAAATTATTCGTTCTTGATTCTCAGAAAAAAAGTACGTTTGAAATCGATAATTGCGACCATTAAATCAATCAGCAACAGTATCATATCGAGCAAATCCAGTTGGTAAATTTGTCACCGGATTCTCTCCAATATAAAGAATTTCTTTTTTCTTATCAAATTCATGATTCTTTGCCATTTCTTGGAGTAAAGCATACATCATTTCATTATCATTATTAATAAACACGGTATCTCCTCATTGGCGACCATATACAATAATTGGAATATTAATCGTCTGTAAAAAGGCTCTAATATTTTCATCATTACTAATCGTAAATAAAATTAAAGCAACTGGGTTACGGCGTACAATTTCTTGTAAATGTAATAAATAACGATCCTCATCATAAGTTGTTTCAACAACAAAAGGAACAATTTTAGTAAAATCATTATTAATTTGTTTTAAAATTGATTTAACAATAAACGTATTACTACTTGTTAAATCAGGAATTAAAATATATACTTCTAACATTTTCTTTTTAATTGAATGCGCAGCAAAATCAGGTTGAAAATTATATTTTTCCACAACTTTTTGAATTAAAAGACGCTTTTCCTGACTAACATAACCACCATTGAAATAACGTGATACCGTCCCAATACCAACGCCACATTCAGCAGCAATTGTTTTAATTGAAATTTTTTTATTTTTCATTAAAACCTTTTTTTAAAAATCAATTTTGCTTAATAATGGGACTAAATAATAAAAATAGTACACAATAAAGCATTATTATCGCAATAATAAAAATAAAAAAATAAGGAAAATCTCATCGTTTAATATATAAAAATTGAAATAAAAGTCCAGCTACAATTCCAATCATAAGAAAAATGACATGATAAAATCATGGAATTTTTTTAAAAATTTTTTGTCAAAGGCCTTTTTCTTTTGTCAATGAAAAATTATTCATTTTATTCACTCCTTATGTGTCATAATTATATGCTAATTTAATAGAAATTGTTTTAATAAGTTTTTTAATTTAAAATATTTTAACTATTCATTAAAATTTAATAATTTTGCAAATAATGTCCAACATTCATCACGAGTGATTTTATTTCGACTTGATGTTTTAATAAAATAATCACTATCAGCGAAATTTAATTTAGCCTTAATCATCTTTTCATGCTTTTGAATATCATTCTTTTTTACCTTATCAAGTTTTGTTCCAATTAAAACTGTTAAAATGTTAAAATGCTTTAAATATTGATACATTTCATAATCATCTTGGGTTGGTGGATGCCGTAAGTCTACTAATAAACAAACAAATTTTAAATTTTCTCTTTGAGTTAAATATTCTTCCATCATTTTTGCAAAATCCATCTTATATTGATTACCAACTTTTGCAAACCCATATCCTGGTGCATCAACAATTCGAAATTGGTTATTATTAATTGCAAAGAAATTTAGCATCCGCGTTTTCCCGGGAATTTGCGAAACTTTTGCTAATTGACGTTGATTTGTTAACATATTTAAAAAACTTGATTTACCAACATTACTTTTCCCTAAAAAAGCAATTTCAAATAAATCATCATTAATTCAACCTGCTTTATTAACCGCTGATGTAATATAATTCGCATTTTTAAACTTAAACATTATTTTTCCTCCATCTGACGATTAATTTCATACATTAAAATTGTTCCTGCTTGAGCAACATTTAATGACTCAAGTTGTGAATTAATTTTAATTTGGACATTATAATCACTAATTTCTTGCAATGTTGTTGAAAGTCCATGTCCCTCATTACCTAATGCTAAGATATATCGTTCATTTTGTTTAAACTGGCAATCTTGTAAAAAGACACTTTGTCGTTTTAAACCAGTTGTAATAATTTTATATCGGTTTAATTGGAAATTTTTAATTTCAATTAAATTGGCTTCTTTAATTGCGACTTTAAAAATAGCACCTTGACTAGCACGTAATACTTTATCATTAAAAAGGTCAACAGTATGATTATACAAAATAATATTTGTAAAACCAAAACCAAGACTAGTTCTTATTAATGTTCCTACATTACCTGGGTCTTGGATGTTTTCTAATAAAAGAATATTTTGATTGAATTGAAAATTATTTTGTTCCTTAACCTTAGTTAAATCAATCACACCGATAATATTTTGACTATTTTTACTTTGACTTAATTTAGTTAAAATTGATTCGGAAACTATTGTTAATAAAATATTATTAAAATTTTTTAATTTTCGTTGATTTATTTTTGTTGTTAAAATTTCAACAACAAGGTTCTGCTGTAATGCTTCATCAATAATGTTCCATCCTTCAATTAAGGCTAAATTAAATTCTTTTCGATATTTTTTTTCTTTTAATTTTGCCAATAATTTAATATGTTCATTTTGCGATGAATTAATTTCTCGATAATTCATAATATCGGATTCTTTCTTTCTTAATTAACATACATAAAACCAACAAGGTATTTTTTGGTTTTTGGGTCATCTCATTTTTCCTTTGTCTCTGCTGTTTCACGCATTACAACAGCCATTGCTCGTGGGCGTTTTGGTGGATCTTGCATTTTCCCTAATAAAACTGCTAATCCCGATCTATTATTTTTATTATTAATTTCTTTATTATAATCTTCGGCATCCTTAATCCCAATTTGTTTTGCCATAATTTTAACCTTGTTTTTTTCATATCAACGCTGAAACTTTTGATATTTTTCAAACGATCATTCTTTTTCTTCTCAATCTAAGAAAATGCGGTCTTTTTCTTCATCTCAACTAGCTAAATAATCACGAAAATTTGTTTGTGCTGTTGGTCCTTGTTCCATCATTTTAAAAGTCTGATTAATTGTTTCTTCTAAGGTATCATACCCATAACCAATAAAAGCGTTGCCAATTCAATGATGTTTATAAATTGGTTTTAATGGATTAAGAGGTTCAGTAAAAGTTAAAGCATATGCTCAATATTTTTCGTCTGCTTTACTACGAAAAAGTTCATAACCAAATTTTTGATGCTTAATAACAATGGCATCTTTTTTAATTTTACAAACTAAATGCTTAAAAGCTGTTACAATAGCATTAATTTCGGTATCAGTTAATGGTGCTTTTAAATTTGGTTGCTTCAATTTTAAAATATGTTCTGTATAATATGATGGCATACCCTAAACCTCCTTTTTTAGTTAAAATCAAATACTAGTTATAATTTTATCTTGGATATTTTGTTAAGTAAAGTAATAATATGAAATTAACAAAACAATCTATTATAATCATAATTTCATAATAATTTAAAAAAGGAAATTAATTTCCTTTTTTAAATATAAAATTTATTTTACTTGAGCATTTAAATAATCTTTTAAACATTTTAATGAACAAACATTAACATTATCAATGCGCATTATTTTTGCTTTAAGTTTATCACATTGATAGCAGACAAATGCTTTTGATTCATTTAAGTGATGACTACAAGATTTTTTTTATAAACTCAACATTCAGTAATTGCTTCCCCTAATAATTCAAAATTATGGCCATGATCATTAACAATGCGTGAAAAATTAACTCCTTTTGTAATATCATGTCCACAAGTTGTTTTAATTAAAACTGATAATATTTCATATTATGAATTAGCAAAAAGTAAATTTGATGATTGATTTTCATAATTACATGTATGACAATCAACATATGGAATATTTGTTAGTTTTTGAATTTTTACCACTGATTCAGCAATTTTATCTAGTCATTTATTATTAGTCAAAACTTTTGTTTTCATAACTTATTCTCCCTCTTTAATTGTTTTATTCAAATATTTGCGCAAACATTCTCGTGAACAATAATTATTATTATCAAGTAATAAGTGCTTATCATCTTGATAAAGTAATTTTTTACAATAAATACATACAACATTGTTTTGAAATACTTTAATATATGAATTAGTAACATCATTCATTTCATTACATTCGTTACATAATTCAACAATAAAATGGTCAATTGTTTCTGTCTTAACATTGATCTTATCAAAAGTAAATCCAAAAAAGATCATAAATATTTAAATCGTCAACATCTTTTCCCTGCTGTAATCATTGCTAAAACATTTTAATTTTTCCAAACTTTATTATTTCTAATAAATACTGAAATAACTCATCTTTAAACTTGATTCAATATTTATAATGTTTTTTAACAAGTTCTTCATTATTTTTTAAATTTATAAAATCATTATTTTCTTGTGAGTTTTTTACATTCATTATTATTTTCTACAAAAACTGATTATAATTATTATATCATAAATTAATAAAAAAAATTATGATTTAGATAATAAGATTATAACAAACATTGTATAATTATACATATCTGAAAAGAGGCTATATTATGGCCAAAAGAATGCGATCATCTCTTTTTAATATTCTTTTTTGTTGATTAAACGTTATTTTATGAATTTTCAATGTTAATTCCGTTGGGACTTTAGTTTTCGGAACAGACTGTCCAAAGGATCGAAAAGGAAAGTTTATTTATGGATTATGTTCCTTTTTACAATGAATTTTAATGGCAACAGTTATTGGAGCTCAATTGCTCAACGTCTTGCTAAAACAATATAATAAAATAAAAAGATAATATATTTCTAAAACAATATAATAAAATAAAAAGATAATATATTTAATATTATCTTTTTTAATAATTAAATTTATTTGGTTCAAAATACGATTTGTTTGAAATAAATGGTAATATTTTTTTTAATTCTTTTTCATTTGTAATATTTTTTTTGATGATATAAAGGATTAATTTCTTTTTTAACATCTCACTGATGAATATTATTAAAATTCTTTTCAGTAATGATATTTGTTAAAACTTTTTCTAATTTTTGATTTAATTTTTGAACCTTTTTTTGAGAATTAAAATATTGTTTTTCAATATTATATAGTGAATCAAATCGTTCTCATGAATCATTTTCATATTTAACTAAAAAAACATTGTTTAATCTAATAAATCCGAAAATTTATATATCATTTTCTTCTTTTAATAAATCCGAAAATTTATTTTCTTCTTCTGCTGACATTTCAACTATAAAAGTTTGATGCTTAAGTTTAAATTTTTGTCTTTTAGTCTTATTTCTTTCCTTAACAAATATTCCTAAAAATGTAAATAATCCCAAAAAGAAACTTCCAACTATACTTCCCAAAATAATTTTAACAGTTTCACTCATTTTTCCTTAATAATGATATTTTTCATTATACTTCTCGCTTTCTTTTTTACTTTAATAGACTAATCTAAAAAATACAGAATATGATATCATTAATAACTATTTCGTTTATATTTAGTAATATTCTGCTTAGTAATTTTTTATTTTTTATTTGTGAAAAATATGAATAGATATCAACTATTTTTTATTTGTGAAAAATATGAATAGATATCATTATTTAAAGTAAGTAACATGCTATTTTTTTGTTAACAAAGGAATTTTTTTTTATAAATTTCTAACATTTTTTTAAATCATCAAGTTTAACATATTCATTATAAGCATGCATCGTTGATTCATTAATGTCAAATTCAGCTCCAAAAGCCACACAATTTGGCATTGCTTTAGCATAAGTTCCACCACCGATTGCCACAGGTTTTGTGTAGTTATCACCAGTAACCTCTTGATAAACTTTCATCATATTTTTAATAATTGGGCTATCAACTGGCATATGCAGTGGTTCTTGCCAAGAAATATTTGTTAATTCCAAGTTATATTTTTTTAATTCTTCTATTAATGGATTTTGTATATCATGTAATTTATATGAAATTTGAACGCGTATATTTAAAGTTAATCCTGTTTTTTCTTGATTAATTTCAACAATTCCATTATTAACAATTAATAATCCTGTTTCATCTTTCATATTTGGAAAAAGATAACTAAAATGAAAATTATTATATAAATTTTTTTTTGCAAAAATTGCAATCACTGAATTATTATCTAATTCAGCATATGTTGTTAAAGTAATTAAAGCAGCATTGATTCCTCGCTCTGGTAATCTACAATGTGAAGATTTCCCTTTAACAATTAAGCAATCATTTTCCACCTTTGTTTCAATATTTTTTTGTTCTAATCTAGTTTTAATATCATCCAAATAAGAACCTTGGTAACTAACAACATCAGCAACAGAATTATAAGCCTCACCACCTATTAATGTAAATGGTTCACCTTTACCGATGATATCAGCATTAATAATTCCTTTTTCAGCATACACAAAAGGAAATTCTCCATCTGGAGTATATTCTAAGGCAGGAACTCCTTCTGTTTTCATATAAACTTTAATTGATGCTCAATCTGTTTCTTCTGTTAAACCAAAAATTAAACGAATAGTATAATCTGGATGATAATTATGGTCTTTTAAATATTTTAAAGCATACAAATTAATGATTGTAGGACCTTTATCATCAATTGTGACCCTCGACCAAACAATTTATCATCTTTAATTTGTGGTTTAAATGGTTCAAATTCTCACTTGTTAAGATCACCTGGAGGAACAACATCTAAATGTTCTAAAATTGCAAAAATTTCTGAGCCAGAACCATATTCAACATAACCATAGCGATTTTCTGAATCTTGATATGTTTTAAAACCTAATTCTGTTCCTAAATTAATAGCATATTCTAAAACTTTTTTTATGCCTTCACCAAATGGAGCCTCTGGTTTTGCTTCACTACGAACTGATGGAATTCGAATAATATCTTGAATTTTTTTGTAAAGCTTTATCAAAATATTCTTTTTGTAATTTCTCAACATCAATTTCCATAATATACCCCTCCTTTATTATGCTTTTTATTCATAAGTCTTTATTAATTATAATTTCTTAATTATCAATTTTTATTATTCATAGTTCTTCTTTACTTACATTATAGCATGAGTCTTAATCCATAATATTAACTAAAATATCATTTAAAATGTTTAATCCTTGACTTGTACAACGTAAATGATTATTATCAAAAAATAAATTATTTTTTTGTACTTCTACATCAATTTTACTTTGATAGTAATTGACTGCTTTCTTTGCATCTTTAACCTTTACTAAATCAATGCCATCTAAAACACGTAACCCCATCATTAAAATTTGAAAATAATAATCCTTTAACGATAATTCTGTTTTAGTTTGTGTTCAATTAGCATATTTTCGCGAATTTTGTAATAAATAATATCCATCATTATTAATAAAACCAGCTGCACTAGGACCAAGTAATCAAAAAGATTTATTAGTTCAATATGCCAAATTATGTCGTGATTTTTTCTTGTTATTAGTGTAATTTGAAATTTCGTATCTTTCATAACCTATTTTAGTTAATGCAGTATTAATAATTTCATCAAATGCAATATCATACTCTGGTAATTTAAGTTTTGTTTTGCCCCAATATGAATTTTCTTTTAAAATTAACGAATATCAACTAATATGATCAGGTTGTAATTTTTGAATCATTAATAAATCTGCTTCAATGTCAACTTGTGTTTGGTCAAATAAATTATAAATTAAGTCAAACGAAATATTATCAAAACCTTCTTGCCGAGCTAAGTAATAACTATTAACAACATCAGCACTATTATGATAACGATTAACTTTTTTTAATAACTGATCATTAAAAGTTTCAACCCCAATTGAAAGACGGTTAATATGATATTTCTTTAAAAGTTGTAATTGACTTTTTGTAATCTTTTCTGGATTTAGTTCAATTGTATATTCAATTATTGAACATTGCACAACTTTTTGTAAAAGTTGTAATAACCGTTCTAATTGAATGTCATCTAAACTATTGGGTGTTCCTCCTCCTAAATAAATTGTTTTTAAAGCAAAATTAGGATGAGGTTGAGCAATTTCTTGCTCTAATGAAGTTAAATATTCATCAATCATTATTGGACGTGATTTTTTAATTTTAAAAAAATCACAATAAAAACAAATATGGTCACAAAAAGGAATATGTACATATAAATGCTCAATCATTATTAATCCTCATTTCTTTTATATTTTAATAATATAGATTATAATTTCAAGTGCAACATTTATATATTTTTTAATAATTAAATTAAAAGATTTATTTAAATTCTAATTCTGTTGTGTGACTAAAACCTTGTTTTATATTCTAATTCTAACCTGTTCCTAAAAAATTATAAATAGAATGAAATAAAACATTTATTGGGTATTTGGATTCTAAATTGCAACACATTTAACTAATTCTTTAAAATCACTTTAACACATATTAAAAACAAAACATTATTGAATATATAAAAAGCACCGCAGTACCTTCAACAAATTATTTGCAAGATAAATTTTATCTTGCAAATAAAAGATATTAAGAAATCACATTATTAAAATTTAGTGCTATCTTTTGTCATATAAAAAATGTTTCTCCTAACATTTATATTCAAGAATAAACTATAACAATTGTTATTTATCTTGGTTAAAAGAAACATTATAATTTTTTTAAAACAATATTTAATTTCGGTTAAATCAATGTCCAAGTAATGCCTCACCACTTCGTTTACGACGACGAGCAATTAATCATGGAATTGAAATTACTAATGTTAAAATAATTAAGAAAATAATAAAAATTACTAAACAAATCCGATTTGTTTTTTTCTTTAAAGCAGCTAATTCTTCTGGATGAACAATTTCATATCCATAATAACCAATAATATTTGCTTTTCTTTTTTTTGTTAAAACAATATTTGCAATATGAACGCCTAATGTTACGATTAAAATAATAATTGTAATTGTAATGGCTGCTGTTAAATCATCAACAATGCCTCAACTTCAAAAACCAAACCGGAATTCTTCACCTGAATGTTGTTGGAATCCATATAAAATTCCTAAAATAATTCCACCAAAGAAATAAGTAGGAAATGCTAATCAATTTAAAACAATACTACGAATAGTCATTTTTTTGTAATTATCAATTAAGAAATGGGGAATAGTATGATTACCTCGAATTAAATTAGAAAGATAACTATTTGTTTCAATTCGAACTCGTGATAAATCAAAAATACCAGCAAATAATAATCCTAGTGAGATTAGTAAAAAAGTAATTGTCAAAAATGGATGAGGAATGTATTTTGCTTTAATTCCCATAATTTCTTTTAATTCTTGTTGATGAGAAATAAAATATAAGGCAATAAATAAACTTGTCATCATTGTTCCAATAAAACCAATAATAATCATAATTAAGGTACGAACTTTTTCTGAACGAATTTCACGAGCAATTTCTAGGGGAATTAAGCGGTTAGCATATTCCTTACTAAAACGACGACGACGTTGTTTTTCTGATAACTGTGGCTGATAAGCATAACGATTATTTTCCCTACCATTTGTTAAAGCTGGTGGGTCAAATTGTACTGATGGAGTATAATGACCATTTTGATAATAAGATGGTGGCGCTGGCATTGAATTTGCCACCATTTGATTATCATCAAAATATTGTGCTGAATTTGCACCATAATAGGCTCCTTTACTATCATAACCTAATTCTGAACGATTAAATTGTTCATTAACTTGTGATTGATTATATGGCGATGTAACACGTGGTTGATAAGGATCACAATATTTATTTGTATACATATTATCATCATTAAAATAACCTTCACGGTGGCTTTGATATCGCATAAATTCCGCATTGTCATATTGTCCTTGATTTTGTTGTCCTGACCAATATTGACCATAATTAGAACTTGATGTATGCTGTTGAATTCGGCGTGGTAAAATTTGTTGTTGAACTGGACGCGAATAATTTTGCGCAGCATCATGATTATAATATGGTTCAACATAACCTGTAGGCATTTGTGAAGCATTTATATTCATTCCCTGACGTTCTTCTTCAAGATACTGGCGGTCATGATTATTAGCGTAATAATTATATTGATTACTTAAATTCATTCGTGCTGGACGAATTGTATTATTATTTTGATATAACATTTCCGTATTATTTAATTGGTTTTGTTTATATGCTTCATTTGGACGAAAGTATTGATTTGGCGAACGATGATTTTGGGGAATTTCACTTGGATAGGGTTGATTTTGGTTAAAAACAGCATTATTTTGGTTTATTAATTCAGAATTAAAATTGTCATCAAAACAATTTGCTGATTGCATTGGTGGTTGCTCACGTTGTTTATCTTTCACCATAAAAGATTTAACCGTATTAAAAAAACCCATTCTTTGTTTCACCTGCCCTAAATGTGAAGAACATTGTACTAAAAAAGAAACTGCTAGATTTTATCACCCATTTTTTTAGCTAGCATAATTTCTTGTTCAAAATACTCAATGTTTTCCTTAAAACTAGTTTCTTGTTTTAATTTTACAATATTCGTTCAATTACTACTGCTTTTTTTACTGCAAAATAAAGAAAAAGTAATAGTAAAATAAACAAATAATAATAGCGCTGCAAATCCTAGTAGAAAACCAATTAACCCGATTACTGGAATATCTAAATCTAAGATTGTTATACTTGTTGTCAAGAAGCCCTCCATATAAACACCACACTATCTATGAGTATTATACTATACTTTTTAAAATTTATGCAAAAATATATTATTTTTATTTTAAACAATTTTCTAAAGTTTCTAGTCAGTCAGTTTTTAACTTATTTTGTGTTTGATAAGTTAATTTTAATGTATCAGTAAAATGTGCTTGTTTAATTTGATCATAAATTATACCAATTGTTGTTGTTAATTTGGCAATCTTTGCATCATTATTAATATAATTAATAATACTATCATCAATTCATTTTGTTTTTTCAATGCCTAATCAATTTGGATTTGTTTTTGAAGATTGATTAGTATTAATCCAACAATAATCAAGTTTATTATTTTCTCATTGCTTAGTGGCATTATTATAACTACAAGTTGATGAATAGATATTAGATAAGGCATCCTGTGTTGCTTGTGCAATATTTAATAACCCACTAGTAATAATATATTCATCACCATATATTCGGGATTGTGCTGTATCCACCCCGACAACTTTTGTTTTTGTTTGATTATATTTAATTCGGTCAATTGTATCTTGGGTTTGTGGTCCTGCAACAGGGAAAATAATACTTGCTTTTTTATTAATTAAATAATCAGAAATTACTTTTCCTTCTCCTTGGTTAAATGATTGTGAAAACCATGATTCATTGTCATTTAATACTTCCTGAACTTTTTTTATTGGTAATAAATTATTAATTTTGGGGTTTATTTTTTGCATTATTGCTAAAATATCTGTTCCTAGTTGACGCAAATTATGATATGAATTATCTGTCTTAATAATCTCATTAAAAAGATCTGACGATAATAAAAATCCTCATAAATAATTTGAAACTCCAACTGGATTATCCATTCCTCCATAAGTTGCAATATTTAATTGCTGTTGGAATTCTGTTTGATGCAAATTAAGTCATATTGCTGTGACAAGACCAGCCAAAAAACCAGCAATTTCTTTTTGAAATAAAATTCCTACAATATTATCAGCTAAAGAACCATGCGGATCCATATTTTTATATACATTTTGCCCACTACCATCAATAAAAATAACGTTATCCACTAAGTTTGCTGCTCAACCAATTGTATTGGCATGACTAAAACCAGGTAAAATTAAGGTCTTTGCCCCAGCAATACTAGCTGTAATATAAGCTGATTTAAATTCACCTGGTGTAATACCACTTGGTTCAAAATAACTCGCTCGCAATGGACTATCTTGTCAATTTGCCATTGGAGCTTGGGCAAATTGTGACACAATATATTTGCTTGCTCCTTCTCATGCTGATTGAATATAAGATTGATCATTAATTGAACCACCACTAGTAATTACTCAAATATCATACATATATTGGTACTTTTTAACACAAGATGTTAAAAAACTAGCCGAAGTAGTGCCTATTTGTAACGCCATTAACATTTTAATTATTTTTTTCATTCTAATCTCCTTTAACCATAATTAAAAAATACTAAAAATATTCTTTTTTATCAAAACAAAAATTATTTTATTTAATTTTTTTCTTGTTATTTGTTTCAGAAGTAATATTTGATTTAACACGACTAATAAAACTTTCTCGTAATAATAGATTAACCTTCGGAACTAATAAACGCAAATGATTACGATATTCAGCTAAAATTAGGTCTGAAGTATAATAAAATATCAACAATAACAGTAAAACAATTGTGGCACAAATCGTTGAAATAATTGTTGTAATATTATCAATTTGAATCGCAAAAATATCACGAAAAATATATTGTTGACCATAAATATATTCTTTAAATATACCAACCTTTTTATCACGCATTACATCAACAACAAACTTAATAATGAATTCTAATCCAAATCATAATAATTGAAATTGCGCTACAATTGGTTTGTTTGTTGGCGAACGATATTTTCATTCACAAGTCATTGCAAACAAAATGTTAAAACACATAGCAAAAGCTAACCCATTAATAACTTGCAATGCTAAGTAAGCTTCTGGCGAATGATTAAATGCCGTAATACTAAAGAAAATAAATCATAATAATAACCCTAGCCCAAAACAATATTTAACACCAATTTTATTATAAAGTAAATGACAAGCTAAATAAGCACCAAAAAACTGTGGAATTAAGAATAATTGTTCATTTAAGCGGACAAATTGGTTGACTTTCCAAACATCATGGTATTTTTCCCATGTGCGCTGACCTAACAATCAAATATAAATATTTGATTGGGACACTTCTTTTAAAATAATAATTAAAATTGTCATAAAAAAGATAATTAACACTTTCCCTCATTTAAATGGTTCAAACATTTTTTGTTGTTCAACTGTAAATGATGTTGAGGTAAACTCTTTATGTGAAAACAAGGCATATAAAATGGTTGCCCCTGCAATAGCAACTATTGCACCAATTCCAATAATTCCTATTTGTAAATGATTAGTTAAATTACTTCCTATTGTAATAACAATATTGTTAAACTCACTACCAAAAATAAGCGCAAATGTCATTAGCGGTGCCACTAAACTAATTGTTTTAAATGGAAAAAACTTACGACCATATGCCTCATTATATGATAAAAAATAACTAGCCTTAGTAATAATTCCAAAACCAAGAAAAATTGCCGCTATAATTAATGTTGGCACCGATGGATAAAAAATTAAAATAAAAATTCCTAGCATTGATATTCCAAACATTGTATATTGAAAACAATGTCAGCCAATACGAGAAAAAACCTTATGTAAAAATACATAAGGAATCATCGCTAAAAAAGCATAAAGAGAAAGGGAAGTTGTGGCAATAATGGCAATTCCTCCCATATTATTAATTGATGCAGCAAAAAATAAATCACGGAACTCAAAATTATCACCAATAATTGCTGATAACGCAAATCAATATAAAAAAGTTTGAATAAAAAATGCCTTCTGACTAGTATGTTTAATTTTAATGTTTTTTATTAAAATTAATATGTAAAGAACAAATAACAATAATAACATTAATGGATTAAATAAAAAAACATCTCAATTATTTTGCAACACACCTGCACCCTCTTTCTGTCTTATAGATTATAACATAACTTAAATAATTACATCTGTTCAACAACATTAATCCCTAATAAATTAAAGGCATTTGATAAAACTTGATAAATTACTTTAATAAATACTAAACGTTGTTTTGTCAATTCTAAGTTATCTAAATTAATAACTTTTGATTCATTATAATATGAATGGAATTGCCGTGCAATATTTTGCACATAATCACAAATAAGATGTGGTTGGCGTAATTTTGCTGCTCATTTAATGCAACGATTAAATAAATCAATCTCATTTAAAAGGTATAATTCTTTTTGTGACGTTAATAACTCAAAGGTTTTAACATCGGTAAAATTAATTTTGCTTATTTTAGCTTGTTTTAGCACACTATTACAACGAGCTGTTGCATATTGTGCATAATAAGCAGGATTTTTTGAAGAATGTTCTTTTAAAATACCAATATCTAAGTCCATATGACTTTGAGCACTTTTTGAAGATACCATATAACGAATTGCATCAACTCCAATTTCCTCAATTAAGTCAATTAATCAAACTGCTGTTCCTTTTCGTTTACTCATTTTATATTCAGCACCATCTTTAATTAACCGTACCATTTGAATCATATCAATATCTAAAATGTCTTTTTTATAACCTAATAACTGTAATCCCGCTAACATTCGCACAATATAACCGTGATGATCACCACCTCAAAAATTAACTAATTTATCGGCCTTGCTTCGTATTAACCGTTCATTATGTGATGCTAAATCAGGAGTAATATAAGTTAAATCACCATTTGATTTAACTAAAACCCGATCTTTATCATCGCCAAAATCAGTTGTTTTTAATCATAATGCACCGTCTTGTTGATAAGTCTTTCCCAATTTAGCATACTGTGCTAACGTTGCATCAATTTTTCCTCCTTCGTACATTGAAACTTCAGAAGAATAATATTCAATATCAACTCGAAATAATTGTAATTGTTTTTTAATAATATCTAAAAATAAATCAACTGATTTTTTACGAAATATTTCGTGTACCTTTGGATCACTAATTTTATAATCTTCGTTAAAAGTTAAATTAATAAATTTATCTTGATAATTGTCAACAAAGTATTGTGCAACAGCATCATACATATCACCACGATATGCATCAGCAGGTAACTCGGTTTTTTTACCTAATAAATTTAAATAACTAACAAAAACCGTTACTGCTAAAGTATTAATTTGATTACCAGCATCATTAACATAATATTCAGTTTGGACATGATAACCATCTGCTCGCAAAATTCGAGCAACACTGTCACCAATAGCACCATTCCGAGCATGACCAATATGTAAAAATCCCGTTGGATTAGCTGAAACAATTTCTAAATTATAAGTAAAATTCTTCGCTGCTGAATATCCATAGTTTGCTTGTCGTTTTAAAACCTCATTAATAACTTGATGTAACTGGTCATCAGCTAAGGTAAAATTAATAAACCCGGCGCCAGCAATTTCAATCTTTTTAAAATATGATTTATTATTTTTTTCAATAAAAGCAATAATTTCTTCAGCAATTTTATTTGGTGTCTTTTTTAATTTTTTTGCTAGTAACAAAGCCAAATTGGTTGATAAATGGCCAAATCCTTCTTGGCGTGGTTTTTCAACCATCACTGGTATTGTTAAATTATTTGCCTTTAAGTATTCTTGTAACAGATTTTCAATTAATTTAACATTCGTATTCATAATTGTGCTTCCTTTCTTCTTATTATTTATATATATTTTACATAGTTTTTATAATTACTTATCTTTTTTTCTAATTTTACAATAATAAAATCCATCTGTATTATTTTCATAACCAAAGATTTGTTCTGTTGTAATAATTTTTAAATCCGGATGTTTTGCTAAAAAATTGCGGATTTGAACAATATTTTCATACCCACCAAAAGTACAAGTAGAATAAACCAAAATTCCACCTGGTTTTAATAATTGATAAGCTTTTTCTAATAATTGTTCTTGAATCTCAACTAAATTTGCTAATCCTTGATTAGTCAAAGTATGATATTTAATTTCTGGCTTTCGTTTAATTACCCCTAAGCCACTGCAGGGCGCATCACAAAGAATTTTATCATATTGAATTTCACTATTAATTTTTCTAGCATCTAATAAGTGTGGATAAATATTAGTAATTCCTAATCGACTAGCATTCATCTTAATTAAATTAATCTTCTTTTCACTAATATCATAGGCATCAATAATCCCTTTATTGTTTATGATTTGACTTAGATGCGTTGCTTTACCACCCGGTGCACTACACATATCTAACACGCGGTCAGTTTCTTGTGGGTCTAATATCTCTGCAATACGCATACTCATTTCATCTTGAATAAAAATTAAACCTTTTTTAAACATTTCTGAGTTAACAACTGGTTTATCAGCAATGACCCCCACAGAAGACACTAAACTTTTTGTCAAATTATAATTTGAATATTTGGATAATAATTCATCTCGGCTAATTTTTAGGGTATTAACGCGAAATGAAAGTTTTGGAATGGTTAAACTATCAATCATTACTTGTCGAGCAATATCTTCACTATATTCATTCCGAAGAATTAAATATAATGATGACGGAAAACTATATTTAATACTTAATTTTTTTGTTTCATCAGCAATGTTAATTTCAAAAATCTCATCTTTACTGTCAAAAATCTTTTTTAACGTAGTATTAATAAAACCAGCATATTTTGGACTAACACTTTTACTAATATTAACAGCTTCATTAACAATTGCATAATTAGGAATACGATCTAAAAAACGAAATTGATAAATACTCATTCATAACAGAACTTGTAATTTTTGATTAGTTTTCTTGGATTCAATAAATTGATTAGCAATATATTCTAAATACAATTTATTTTTTAAAGTACCATAAACAATTCGATAAATTAAAGTTTTATCTTGGTCAGTAAAGTTATCATTTTGTTCTACGATATTTGATAATAAATGATTACTAAACTTATTTTTTGCAAAAATTTTTCATAAGATATTCCATGCTACTTCTCTTGCTTGCATTTCTTAATCCTTTAAACTTATGAACGATTAGCAATTTCTTGTTCTAAAATTGTTTTAATTTCTGCAACGGCTTGTTCTACGGTGTTATTTACAACAACATAATTATAATTACTTTGCAACGGAAGTTCATCAGCTGCTTTTGCTAATCGTGCTTGTAATACTTCTTCGGGTTCACTTTTTCGGCCTCGAATTCGTTTTTCTAATTCTTCTAAACTTGGTGGAATTAAAAAAAATGAAACTGCATCGGTTACCTTTTGTAATACTTGTGTTGCACCTTGTACTTCAATTTCTAATAAAACATTTTTTCCATTATTAATTTGCTCAATACAATATGATTTTGGCGTACCATAATAATTACCAACAAATTCAGCATATTCTAATAATTCATCATTTTTAATTGCAGTTTCAAATGTTGGTCTGTCAACAAAAAAATAATTTACCCCTTCAACTTCATCCTGCCTTTTTGCTCTTGTTGTCATTGAAACTGAATAAGCCAAATTTAACTTCTCATATTTAAAAAGTTCTTGGCATATTGTCCCTTTCCCGACTCCTGATGGGCCAGAAAAAATAATTAAAAAACCCTTTTTCTGCACATTAATTCTCCTTTTTCTAATCTTAATATATACAAATACTTTTTTTTATATGCTTTACAGCGTAGCATAACTAAATTAAATTGATCAAATGACAACACTTGATTTGATTCACAAACTATTATTCCATAGTTATTGATAATATTGTTATTCAATATTATAGTAATAATATCATAATAATACTCAATTTGCTTAAAAGGTGGGTCCAAAAATAAAATATCAATTGATATTTTCTGCTGTATCATTCAACTTAATAAAATTTTATAATCATAATTTAATATTTTTGCATTATTTATTTTTAATTTATTTAAATTCGTTTCAATAATTTTGTAAGCACCCTGATGAGAATCATTAAAATAACATTGTTCTAACCCCCGTGATAAGCCTTCAATTCCTAATTGACCACTTCCAGCAAAAATATCTAAGCCAATCTTATTTTCATAAATAAAATAATTATCTAAAATATTAAATGCATCTTCTTTAATACGGGGCGTCATTGGCCTGGTATTCATTCCATCTAATGTTTTAATTTGATAACCCTTATATTTTCCACTAATCACGCGCATTTTCTTAACCCTTTTCTTTCTTTTTTTTATTATACTAAAACTTTAGAATTTTCTTTAATAATTGCTGAATATGTTATAATTTTTTAAGAGGTGATTTTTAGTGTTGCAAAACGAAATTCCAACTAAAGACTGACTAGTATTTGATGACACACCGTCAATTCGGCAACCATCAATTGATGTTTCTTTACCATTAGCACCTGAAAATGAACTTGTGATGAAAAAAATAATTGATTTTGTAAGATATTCCCAAGATCCACAAAAAAATAGTGGCCATACAATTAGACCAGCTGTTGGCTTAGCAGCTCCTCAAATTGGATTTAATATTAAAATGTATTATATTCGGATTGAAGAGACAAATGACGAAACAGGAGTCAAAAAAATAATTGAGCATGCAATGATTAATCCTAAAATTATTGGAAAAAGTGCACAAATAGCTTGCATAGAAGAAGGTGAAGGCTGTTTAAGTGTTAATGGTGATAAAGAAGGTTTTGTCCCTCGTAGTTTTCGAATTATTGTTGAAGGTTATGATTATTTAAAACAACAACAAGTGACAATTACTGCTCGTAGTTATGAAGCAATTGTTTTTCAACATGAAGAAGCACATTTAGAAGGCAAGCTATATTATGATTTAATTAATAAAAAAGAACCTTGATTAAAAAAAAATGATTGAATTATTTTATAAATTTAATATTATTTAACTTTTTTAAAGAAAAAGTATTTTTTTTTTGTAATCTTATTAATCTTTATGTTATAATTTCTTGGATACTAGTAAATTAATTTTTTTGCTTTTTAATAATAAGCAATTTAATAAAGAAAAAACTATGCGATAATTTTAGAATTATGAGGTGATAATTTCAATGAATGAAGAAAAGAAAGAAACAAGTAAAAACAAAACAATAGTTACAAAACCAACTAGTATAGTAACAAAACAACCAACACAAAATGTTGTTAAAAATAAAATTCCAACAAAAGTCTTTGCTTTAGGCGGATTAGAAGAAGTTGGAAAAAATACATATTGTATTGAGCATGATGAAGAGTTAATTATGCTTGATGCAGGAGTTAAATTCCCAAGTTCAACAATGCTTGGAGTTGATGCTGTTATTCCGAATTATAATTATTTAAAAGAAAATCAACAAAAAATAAAAGCGTTATTTATTACGCATGGGCACGAAGACCATATTGGTGGAATTCCCTATTTATTACGTGAAGTTAATATTCCAATTATTTATGCACCACGATTAGCAGCTGCTTTAATTCGTGATCGGCTAAAAGAAGCAAAATTGGAACAAAGCACAATTGTTAAAGAAGTTGATAATATGAGTGTGATTAAAACGAAAAACTTTAAAATTAACTTTTTTGCTGTTAATCATAGTATTCCTGATGCTTTTGGAATTTCAGTAGTTACTCCAAATGGAAAAGTTGTTTCAACAGGTGATTATAAATTTGACTGAACGCCACTAGGACATCGTGCTGATATTGAACGAATGGCAAATATGGGACAAGAAGGTGTTATGTTATTAATGGCTGATAGTACTAATGCTGAAGTTGAAGGTTATACTCAAACTGAAACAAAAATTATTAAAAATATTAGTGAATTATTTGTTAAAGCTAAAGGGCGAATTTTAATTTCAACTTTTGCTTCAAATGTCCATAGAATTCAACATATTGTTGAAATTGCAAATAAATATGGACGAAAAATTTTAGTTTTTGGTCGAAGCTTAGATCGAATTATTAAAATTATTCGTCAAATGGGACATTTAAAAATTTCCGATAAGGCATTTATTAAAGCTAATGATGCTAAAAACTATAAAGATAATGAAATATTAATTATTTGTACTGGAAGTCAAGGTGAACCAATGGCTGCATTATCACGAATTGCAAATAACCAACATCAACATATTTCTATTATTCCTGGTGATACTGTTATTTTTTCATCATCACCAATTCCTGGTAATCAAGCTGATGTTGTAGGAGTTATTAATAAACTAGTTCGTGCCGGTGCTATTGTACAAGAAAATAGTCCTCTAAATCAAATTCATACTTCTGGTCATGCTTCGCAAGAAGAACAAAAATTATTATTTACCCTATTGAAGCCAAAATACTTTATGCCAATGCATGGTGACTATCGTATGCTTCGTCAACATGGTGAAACAGCAATTAGTGTCAATGTGCCAAAAGATAATGTCTTTATTTGTGCTAATGGTGATCAAATTGAATTATTAAATGGAACAGCAGCAATTGGAAAACGAATTGAAGCTGAAGCTGTCTATGTTGATGGCAAAGATTTATCAGGTCAAACAACAGCTGTTGTTCGTGACCGTGAAATCTTATCAAAAGATGGTTTAATTGCTGTTGTTATTTCAATTGATTCACAAAATAACCAATTGCTAACTCCACCACGGATTATTTCAAGAGGAAGTTTCTATGTTAAAGAATCTGGAAATATTATTAATGAATCAATTCGCTTAGCAACCGAAGCAGTTAATGAAGTTTTAAAAACTCAAAAGCCAACTTTTGGGGCTCTAAAAAATGCTATCAAGCAATCATTATCTCCTTTCATTTACCGTTATAAACG
>NZ_PUUH01000036.1:0-2713 GCF_002968355.1 Spiroplasma sp. ChiS
TTAATAAAGAGGTAAAACCTTATCATTCTTACTTGAAATTATTATTTATTGATATATAATTACTAATAAGAATGATGTCGGGTCATTCTCTTTTTTATTTAACTAAAATAATAATATCATAATATTATACCAATACAATATAATTTGTATATAAATCTAAACTTAATATATTTCATTGCTAATATACCCCTTAAAACACGTAATAAAGGTATTTACAATTATTTATTATTTATATTTTTATATAATTTAACTAATAAATAAAAGGAGACATACAATGAAAAGATTATTAAGTATAATAGGTGCAATTACATTAGTAGGAACAAGTACAACAAGTTTAGTTGCTTGTAATACACAACAATATAGCGAAGATGAATTACAACAACTAAAAGAAAAGAATAAAATAGATACAGCTGATGAAAATATTAAAAAAAATTTAGTATGAATAGCACCACAAGAAAAACCATTTAATGAAGTTGATAATAAATGATATTATGTAGTATGGCGTAGTAATGAAAAGGATAATTGAAGAATTGTTAAGTTTCAAAACAAAAAAGAACAAAGACTAATAAAATTTGATGAACAAAATAAATATTATATTAAAATTGGACAATATAATGGCGGTTTTGATATTTCTATAAATCAATATCCATCAAAACATTAAAACCTTGACAAAAATATAATGAAACTTATTTTAAATCAGTTTATCGTTGAAATTTAGACACACAAGAAACAAGAACCTAATTTAGATATTGATAAAGATGGCAATGTAAAAGTTAAAGAAAAATAAAAAAGAGATTTAATAATCTCTTTTTTAATTTGGTTTAATTGTAATTTTAACTGGGTTATTATTTTTATTTCTTATTTCTAATACCTAATACATTTGGATTAGAAACATCTAATACAATATCTTTAACATTACCCCAATACTTCGGTTTTTCATAAATATCAATATAAAAACACTGTAAAAGGGATAATATTGATTTTGTAAACCTAATTTTTAGTTTTACATCATTAGTATAATATGCTTGTAAATATGTTTCTGTAATTTTATCTTTATCAGTATAATATAATTTTGTTATTTGTAATAAAAATCTTACACCATGAATATTAGTTGGTGTATTATAAATATTAAAATAATTTTCTGTTTCTAAGCCGTTAGTATAAGCAGTAGAAAATGTTTGAATATCATTTACTTTTATATTATCTGTATATAAAGTTATTGTATTATCAAAATTAACTTTATCAGTTTGTGATAAACCAATGTTTTTTAAAGTTATATTTTTTAATGAAAATAAATTATTGCTACAATCATCAGTTCCGCCAAATATATTAACATTTCTATCAGGAATAAAATATTCTATCGCACAAGGACCACATTCAACTTGTAAATTACCTAGATTACTTATTTCTATTGTTTTATAAGCACTTTTAAATTTTTCAATACTTTGAATTGTTGGGTCAATTTGTCTTAAATCAATTTCAACCTCATAATAAGCATCCTTAAATTCATCAGAAAATAAATTAACTATACGGCTACCCGTTTTTTTACACTTTGCTGGTGCTGTAATTTTAGTTTTTAATGTTTGCACTACACCAGCGGGCATAATATCTTTGGTATAAACTTTATAGTTATATGGTGCTGGTGGAAGAACATATTGAGGATAATTAAATGTTGGTATTTCATAGTCGTGTGGTAATAAGAAACTAGTTTTATAATTAGTTGTCATATCACGTAAATAATTATTTAAAACACTTTTTGTTTTACCTCTGAAACTTCATACTGATAAGCGTAAATAATCTTCTTCATTATTTGTATATGGATTATCAGCATAAAAGATAATTTCAAAATTACCTTTATATAATGCTTGAATTGAAAACATATCAATTATATAACTACAATCAGTACCATCTGGTGTTTGTAAGAATTCGCAAGCATTATCTTTTTCACTATCACTAACTGGTGTTTGAGCATCAACTGCTTTTGTTTTTTCATTAATTAGATAAACTCGGTTAGTTTTAGGATTTAATTGTTTTAAATTATAAGTTGAATAAACTAACTCACTTGTTGGTTTATCATCGTTAGTTAAAACAGTACCTTTACATTTATCAGTTAATAAAGTTGTAAAACTAAAACTAGTAGCATTAGCACCAATTAAAGCACCAATTTTATCATTACCTTGTTCTCTAAATATTTCAAAAGGTAAATAACCAGCAGCAGCCGATTTAGACCCTCAAAAAGCATCATTATAAAAACTATAAACATTAGCACTCATAAAACCATTAAGTCATGGAAAATTAGGTCATTTATCATCTTGTGTAATTGTTAAATTACCAATTCAGTCCCAAGGAATACCAAACGAAACAAAATTTAAAAACTTTCCAATAGCAGGTATCGTAAAAGGATTAAAAACTAATTTTTGCGTATAGTTTAAAGGTAATACGGTAATTTGGCGATTAATAAAATTATTCATATTTAAAATATCTCAAATATTACATGAACCCATTTTATTATATTCAATTTGAACTTGACCAATAGTATTACCAAATTCATCTTTTCTTCTAAAATAAGATGATGCTTGAGTACTAATTATATTATCAACATTACCACTATTTACTTTTACTTTATTTGGTGGTGTTATTTTTCAACTTTTAGATCAATAAGGTTTAGAATTTGAATTTTCTTCACTAATAGTTGTTCCAACAGTTGGATTAG
>NZ_PUUH01000037.1:0-2670 GCF_002968355.1 Spiroplasma sp. ChiS
TAAATAATATTTCATCTTCTAAAAATCTTCTAAAATTTGTTGTTCAATAAAAAATTTTTTTTTATTAAAATTAATATTAATATTTTTCACAAGTATAAATATTATTTGAGGAACTTGGCATCATTGCCATTAATGGTGTTACTCCAGCAGTTAATAATGTAAATGAACTTAATAATCCTAAATTTTTTTTCATATATATCATTCCCTTCTTTTATAAAAATAGAAATAATAGGCTTATTTTCCTTATTATTTCCATAAATTTAAAAAGAATTGATATGATATCAAAATTTGATACAATAATTTACAGAAACACAAGGAATTTAAGCATTTTGTGTTTATAAGATATAAAATTATATTTCTATTTTTATAAATTAATCTTATCATACTTATTTTTTATACATTTAAAACCATAATAAAATAATTTATTTTCATTTTAACTAATTTTTATTAATCCTGCTTGGCTAAAAATATTTGGCATTTCTTTATTACAAACAGAACAAATTTTATTATAATATCCTATTATTATTTTATAACTATTCATTTTTTTCACTTCCTTTGTTAATTTTTCTTTTCTGTTTTAAACATTTTTATAAAAATCTTTTCTAATACATCAATCACAATGCTATTACCAGCTTGTTTATAAAGTTGTGTTTCTGAAACAACTTTGCTTGCTTTATCAAAGTCTTTATTACTAAATCCCATTAATAATCAACATTCACGAGGTGTTAATATTCTTAAAAAGTATTCTTTTTCATCAATTAAAAAAGATAATATTTTATTAGTATATTGATTTTGTATTTTATTATCAATCATAATTTTATTGACATTACTTGCTGCGATTGTTCCTATATAATTATTTTCTGTTTTTCAAAACCGATTATATGATCCATTAATTAACAAACCATCTTTTGCTCGTGGTAAAACAATAAAATTACCATAATCCTTAATTGTTGGAATTGCAATAATTCCTGCATTTCCTCATCGCATTTGTTTTGTTGTAATTGTATAAGAACATTGTTGAATGATTTTAAGTTTATTGTTTTCAATTGCTTTTTTCATTGATTCTTGTCTAATAAAATATTTTTCATTTACATTATTTTCTAAAATATCCTTTACCAAAAATTTTAAATTACAAGGTTGGGGATATTGAAATTTAAAATCTTGCTTTAATGTTGAAATCATAAACAATCTTTTTCTATTTTGGGGAATTCCATAATCCTTGGCATTCATTGTAAAATGTTGGTTATGATATCCTAATTTATTAAGTTGATTTTGTAGATTTTGAAATCCAACAAAAAACTTTTTACTTAATAAATTTGGCACATTTTCCATTAAAAGATATTGAGGTTTTATTGGCATTGTTTTTATTAAATCAACAACTTTGTAAGCTAAACCACTTCTCTTACCATTTAATTCTTGCCCATTATTATTGGCGTTTGATATGTCTTGACATGGAAATGATCAAGTTATTAAATCGGCATACGGTAAAGTTTCTAATTTGGTAATATCACCTAAATTTGGTGTGTCATAATCATTAAAAATTGCTCGATATGATTTTTCAGCATATTTATCATTATCACAAATAGCAACTATCTTATGGTTAATTTCAATATTTTCTAATGCTTTTCTTTGACTTCCAATCCCAGCAAATAATTCTATTACTTTAATCATAATGACCTCTTTTTATTCTTCTTTATCGATTATTTTTACTTTGCCAGTTTTTTCGTCAATTATGACATTATCGCGATATCCTTTTTCGGTTTTGTGTTCTTTATTGTGGCATTTCATACATAATAGTTCTAAATTTTTTCAAGCAAAAAGTTTATCAATGTTTCAATTAATAAAATCTTGATYGGTAATATATTCTTTGTGGTGAACAATAACGCCATTAACTATATATCYTTTTTGATAACATCGTTCACATATTCCCATTTTGCTATTAAAATAATCGTTTCTTATTTTTACTCATTTTTTATTGCGATAAAATTTATGTCTAATTGGACGATTTTTATCATAATCTTTTCAATTATTTTTCATTTTATTAATCAGAAAACATTTCATTAACAGCTTTAGCAATTTCTTCATCATCATTTATTTCATTACTGCTAAATTCTTGTTCTAAATTTAGATTTAATTCATCTTTTTTGTTATTTAATTCAATAACATTGTTATCTTCTTTATTTTTTATGTTAGGATTATCACTAAAYTCTTTGCTGTTATTAATAATTATTGCTTGATCATKTTGATAGRCTTCTTGCATTTCAACTGACATAATACCTCATTTTCTTAAAAGTTGGGTTAATACTGTTTTAAGTGCCATTCCCTCATAACTTCCAGCCGTAAATTTTCCGTAAGTTTGATAATTCTTAGAATATGTTTTAAAATGATTTTCGCATTTTTCTTTACTTCAATATAAAGTTTTTTTATAACCATTTAGTAGTTTAAAAAACGCAACATATCCGATTGTTTCTTTTTTTGTTCGCTCATTTTCGTTGGTTATTCATTTAAAATTGTATTCTTGTTCTAATTCATCAAAATTTAATAATTCACCTTGTTTTACTTCTATTGCGTTTATTGTTAAATATTTTCCTGTTCGGATTGCTAACTGAATATAACCCTTATAACCAATTTGCAACTGTCCTTTTCCATTATATGGAACAATATAGGCAT
>NZ_PUUH01000038.1:0-2649 GCF_002968355.1 Spiroplasma sp. ChiS
TCTAGTTTCAAAAGATGAAATTACTGATGAACATTCAGCATTAAATACTAAAAAGAATTAGGAGGAATTAAATTATGAATAAAAGATATTTATTAATATCAAAATCAGAAATTATATTTGGAATAGATACTGAATTATTTTATACCTTAGAAGAAGCAGAGAATACTGCTAAAAATAAAAAGTATTTTGAAACAACTATTATTGATTTAAAAAATATTAAATGAAAAGGAAATAAATAATTATGAAAGAAATTAGAAATTTACAATTATCAGAATTTCAAAAAGAAATTATTAATAAATTAGATGATGAATATTGTTATAAAATTGCCGGATATGATGAAATTAATATTTTTAATAAAGAAATGGAATACTTAATCACAATAGATAAAAAAGATAACACTGTATCAATAAATAATTACATAGAAAAATTAAAAAAGGAACTGGAATTCTTGGAGCTTATATTAAAGGAGAATAAATAATATGTGAAAAGATGAAGATGGCAAAGTTTACACAGAAGAAGAAATAATGTTAATCAGAAAAGAATAGATTGAGCAGTTAATGTTATAAATGATAAACTCCKACCGTGTTTAAATTGAATAAGTGCAAAAGAAATGTTTTTACAGAATATTTAAAGAAATTTATTAATTAAAATTTAATAAATGCTTTTTTAGTATGATTAAATATGCTTAAATTAAGTTATATTTATAAAATATTTTATTTTTTTTAAAGTTGCATTTGTTAAAAATGATGTTATCATCAAATTAACAAGAGGCAAAAATTACTGCTTGCATTTACAGGATTCCATTCTATAATTAAGTTTACTAGGTTGAGAATTTAAGTTGTTAATAAATTCTATTTTTTCGTTATTAACAAAATATTCATTCTTTGTGTCCAAAGATAAAAAGTAGTAAAATATAGATTCTATTTGTTTATTTAACATTATAATCACCTCATATATATATAATAATTAATCAAGGGTTATAATGTTGAATATGTCCTACTATTAATGATTTTAGTAAGATTGATTATAATGAGTATATTAAATTAATAGTGCCTTTTGATAATGATACGATTTATTATGAAAATAATGTATGAAAAGCAAAACAAGGCGGTGATATACCATCTGATGTTATTAAAGATAGTGATTTAAATAAAGATTATATTGATAAAGAAGATGGAAAATATATTGTTAAAAAAGCACAAAGTGGTAGTTCAATAACAGTTAATGCCCCATTACATAAAAAAGATGATAGTAGTTTAGAATTATTATTATCAAATGAATTTGATATTGAAAATAATAAATTATCTTTAAATAAAGGTTTAAAAGATACTATTGAACAAATGTTAAAATGAGTGTTTGAAATAAATAAAAAAATTAAATGAGAAAAAGTATCGATATCATATACACCTGATAGTTCAACTTATATTGATATTCCTGAATTTTCAGAAAAATATCGTTATGATGTTAGAATATTACCAACTAATTTTAAAAAAGCTGAGGGGTTTCTATTACTTCGACCACCTTATTTTACCGAAACACAAGCAAATAAAACTTTAACAAAACAACAATCAAATTGTTTTGCTGGTGATGTGGGGCAAACCCCTTATGACCTTTCTTTGAATAATTCTAGTGGTCGGGTTTATAATAATGAATATTCACCTTGAAATAAATGACCAAAAGAAATGGTTGAAGCAAAATTATATCGTAAATTAGCATTAGAAATTGGGATTGATATATCTGATATTGATTTAGATGAAAAAGAAATTAAAGAAGATGGTAATTTTGAATATATTTCATTTAAAGATATTGATGTCGCCAAAAATAAAGGACATATGAGCGATGAACCATTATTAAATAATATAATAAAAATACCCCATATTATCCAAAAATAACAGACACTAACGATAATGTCGTTAAAGAAGAAGATATTTCAAATGTAGTACCAGCAGTTAATAATAATGAGAAGGATGTATACGCTTGATAAAAATAGGTATTGACCCATCAGGTACTGGTACTACTGGTATTGTTATTTATGAAGATAATAAAATTATTAGAAAAATTGAAATTATATATAATAATTGATTAAAACAATTAGAGTTTATAATAGATTCATTTTCTGCATTTAGATATAAAAATTCATATAAATTTAATATTGAAAATTGTTTACCAACAAATGCTAATGGGTCAAAAGATAGAGATGATTTATTACGATTATTAGGTGCATTAGAAATTAAATTAAATGATTTACAAATTGAAATTAATTGAATATCACCTCGTTATACTAAATCAGTTGTTAAAAATATGGAAAATTTAAGTAAATATAATGATAGTTGTTTATGAAAATATGATAAAGATACTAATTTAACTTATCAATATAGTAAAGGTTGAAAATATAATAATGAAAAAATAAGTAATCATCTCAGCGATGCAATTATAATTGCTAATTATGAGAGGTAATATTATGAAAACAAAAAATCATCAAATTGTAATTAGAAATATTAATGTTTACTTAAATAAAGAACAAGAAAAAATATGAAATGAATTACCTGAATTATATACACATAGCCAACGAGTACAGCATTTTATCAATTACTATATTGTAAATAATAAAGGAAATAATAAAAATGAATAATTATATTTTATGTTATC
>NZ_PUUH01000039.1:0-2540 GCF_002968355.1 Spiroplasma sp. ChiS
GATGACCCATTAAACGTATTTCATTTATCATTTTTTTCTTCATTAAACGTATTTCATTTATCATTTTTTTCTTTTCCTTTATAGATTATTTGATTAACTTTTACATCATCTGAGATTAAATTATAAGGTGATTTATAAAGAGGTTCTTTATTAAATTCTTTAGGTGTATCATTTTCTTTTTCATTAGGTTCGACATCTAAAAAATCTAATTTACCGTTTTCTTGGACCTCACGCATCATACGCTGAACATCTTGGCGATAAATTCCCATGTAATTCGCCATTTGRCACATKTGATGAAATAAACGGGCAAATTCTTTTGTTTTTAATTCTCCRTTTAAAATATAATTGTTTRCAATTTCYCTTAATTCATCRGAATATTCATATTTAGTTTGTAATTCTTTAATGTAAAGATAAAAACGATAGATACAAATGCCACACAAAAAAGATAAAAAAGAGGCAAAGATTTTAGATTCAAAAATATTAATCATTGTTTGTTGGAAATCCATTTTTAATTAATCCTTTTCATTTTAATTTTTTAAATTTAAATTAAATTCATCTCTTTTAAGAAACAAAGAGGATTCATTTTTTGATGATAAGCGTAAAGATTACGATAGAGCGTATGAGTAATATATAAAAGTTCTCTCGCTCTTGTTATCGCGACATACATTAAACGTTTTTCCTCCTCTAAAGATGAATAGCCTAAAAAAGTATCAAAAAAAGTTTCTTGTTCGCAACCAATTAAAAAAACTATTTTTGACTCTAACCCTTTCATTTGATGAATAGAGGTTAAAGTTAAATGATTTTTTATAATGGTTTCTCTTTTGATATTAAATTTTTTATTTAAAATTTTTAATTTCTTTTCAATTTCTTTTGATAATTTAATATTAGTTGGAACATAAACAATTTTTTTTGGAACTTTAAAAGGAATATTGTTTTTATTTAAAAACTGTTCTAATACTTTTTTAAGAGCTTTTTTACGATAAAGAATAACAATATCATTCAATTGATATTTCTTACTTTCAATTAACTCTTTAATTTCTTTAACAAGAAATAAAGCTTCTTGTGTTTCATCCCAACAAGGTTGATAAATAACTTTACCTATTGTTTTTAAAGTAGGTTTTAATTGATAAGAAAGAGGTAAAAGATGATTCGCGGTTTTTACAATATTAGAACTAGAACGATAATTATAAGTTAATTTTAATTCGTTCATTTGAAAAGTTTCTTTTAAATGTTGACTATAAATATTTTTAGTTCCTCGAAAACTATAGATATTTTGGTGTTCATCACCTACCATAAATAAAAGGCTTTTAGTCCCTAACATTTTTAAAATTTCCATTTGATAATAATCAATATCTTGGGCTTCATCTACTAAAAGATAAGGAAATTTTTGTTGATAATCGTTTAATAAAAAATAATGATTTTGAAATAAATAGTAAGTATAAACAATTAAATCATCAAAATCCATTAACTCTTTTTCACAAAGAATTTGATTATAAGAGTGAAAAAATTTTTGAAAAAAAGGGTTAATTTTGGTAATGATTTTTCTTTTTATTTTAGAAATAGATGAAATAATATTATCTAACCCACAAATAATTTTGATTTGAAATTGATTTAATAAATTTCTAATAATTTCATGAATTTCTATTTCGTCAATTAAACGAAAATTTTTAAAATGAAAATCTTTTAAATAAGCTAAATTTTGTTTTAATACCATTAAAGCAAAACCATGAAAAGTCATGATTTTAGCATCTTTTTCCTTTAATCTTTTTTTAAGGTTATTCACGGCATTTTTATTAAAAGTTAAAATTAAAATATTTTTAATACTAATTTGTTTACTTAGAAAATGAAATCTCGATAAAAGAGTTGTCGTTTTCCCAGTCCCTGCACCAGCATTTAAATATAAAGGTTGTAAAGAAAAATTAACAGCCTTTAATTGTTGATGATTTAACATTATTTAAAACATCCTTTTTTTATCAAAAAGGGATAATATTATCCCTTTGTTGAATTTTTAATCATTTGTGTTTAGAAAGATGATTTTTATAATAGTACTTTTTTCCATTTGGATATATTACCAATGACTTTTTACCGTTCTTTTGTGAATAATAAATAACTTTACCGTCAGCATAAATTACTTTACGTAAACGCTGACGATTTTTAATATCATAAGCCATGAATTATTTAATCCACGSTAATTTKGYAGCRACTGGAACAATATAACCTAATTTATAAAAAATAAACATAACAATACCAGCRCAACCAATTAATTTTAAAAAACCCATTAAAGTCATTTATTTTATAACTCCTTTCATTATTTACTAATGGTTATGTAACCAAAGTGTCCTAAAATACCACAAAGCACAAAAACAACACCAACCACTGGAAAAACATAAGCCCAAAAAAAATTAATTAAAGTCATTTTACTTTTTCTATTGCTTCTAAAATAACTTCTAAATCCTCTTCTCGCCATTACATACTCCCTTTTTTTATTTATTTATAAAAATTTTAAAAATTAAAAATATTAATGCATACATACATATGTG
>NZ_PUUH01000040.1:0-2530 GCF_002968355.1 Spiroplasma sp. ChiS
TTGGATCAATTTACGATAAATGAGATAAATTAATTAATGAGTTTGGTATTTTATTCTGATATATGTTATAAATGAGATAAATTAATTAATGAGTTTGGTATTTTATTCTGATATATGTTAGTTGCAAATTTGTATTTTTGATTTGAATTAGTTTGATGTATTTTATTTATAATTAATTTTAAAAAGAAGAAAGGTGGTAAAGAATAATGCGTAAGTCATTATCTTTATTTGCCATATTTATTTTAACTTTTTTGGGTTTGGTTATTCCATTTATTACTTTAACGGCGTTTAGACCCTTAAATGAGGAGCATTATACGCTTAAACAAGAAAGTAGTACTGGTAAAGGTATTAATGAAACTGATTTTATTAATACAATGTTTTTACGCAGTAGTTTTTTTGAAAATTGGTCGGAAACAAATTATTTTATTAATCCAACTTTAAAAACATCAAAAAATTTATTGTTTAATGATAAATGGTATTTAGATTTTTTACAAGATAGTTATTCAACCGGAGTTGTTTATGATAAACCTAATGAAATATTTTTGAATTATTATCGACAATGACATAGTTTAAAAAATAAGTATATGGTTGAAAAATTTTATGATGTTAAAAAAGAGAATTTTTTGAATGATTTAACTAAATTGTGGAAAATGTTGACCGCTATAAAGAAAATCATTATCCAAGAGTTAAATTGAAAGTAGATAATTGAAAATTAATTACTAAATCATTATCCAAGAGTTAAATTGAAAGTAGATAATTGAAAATTAATTACTGATTATAATTTTTTTGAAAATAATGTTGATAATAAATATTATTTTGTTATTTGAAAAGATAATAATAGTAATGAATGAAAAATTGCTAAATTTAAACACGATACATCTGATATAAAAAAAATAGGAGATGTAATTTATATTCATAGTATAAAATATTATGCTAAAAGTAATAATCTTAAAGGTCTTTATCGTTGAGATGGTAATGGTGAACCACAAATACCTACCATTGATAAAAACACTGGTGAAATTACTGACTGAAATAGTTATCAACAAACTCGCGTAAAAGAATTTATTGGTTTGTCTTTATATTCTGTTTTGCAATAAAATATTAGGGTTCAGCAAGGCGGAAGTGCTGATTATGAAAATCCGAATAAGGTTGGTACAAAGCGGATAATTTTTGATTTTGAGACGGTTGATGAGTTGGATGTTAAAAATATTAAAAAAGCAATTTATCGGATGATTTTGACTGTTGATGAAGCAAATTTAATTATTTCTGGTAGTTTAGAGTTAAATAATATTAATAATGATGATTTAAGTTTTAATTTTAGTTTTATGCGAACGGGAATGGGTGAGGTTTTTAATTTTAATGGTTCAATTTATTCATCATTAAATAGTAAAGATTTAAAGTATTATCAACAGTTTAGCGGTCAGTTTGATTTATCTAAGTTTTTACAGTCGTTTTTTGCAAGTGCATTGGTGCCAGTGTTTCAAAATCGTAGTTCTTTTATTGAAAATTGAAATTACAAAATTTTAATAATATTTTGTTGAGTGAAAATATTAACGATAATTTAATTACAAAATTTTAATAATATTTTGTTGAGTGAAAATATTAACGATAATTTACAATTTGATAAATTATTAAATAGTATGTTTAAGATTTCACAGAAATTTTATACTAATTATTTACGTACGATTTTTGATTTAGAAAATAATACTTATGTTCAAGGTTATAATAAAAAATATGGTTTATTAGTAAATAATGGTTTTAAAATTTACCCACGATATTTTTATTTTTCAGATAAATATAAGCAATTAGATATTAAATTATATTCAGCATTTAAAAATCGGTTTTATACGATTAATAATTATGGTAGTGTTTTTAATTATGATTTTTCGGTTGCTAATAATTATGATATTAAGTTAAATTCGGGTTATGTTTTTGGTGGTGACTTACAAAATAAATATGGTTTGCAATATAAGAAAATTGAAGAACAAAAAATCGGTTATAATGTTTTTGAATTGCAAGCACAAAAAGAGAATGATATGTACCGATATTATGATTTTAATTTTGGGATTTATAATTGACAAGAAATTAATAATGGTGGGTTGTTCCCCGATAAACAATGATGACAAGTACAATATGTAACGCCAGAGGGTTGATGAGATTTTGGTGCTCATATTAAAAATGCGGTGAGTTAAACAAGTTAATGAATTAGCTAGTGGTGTTGGTAAGGTTTTTGAAACAGTATATAGTTTTTTTAGTCAAATCTTCGAGGTATGAAAATTTAATCCCGCATTGTATAGTACAATAACAAATATTTTTTTATTAATTATTTTTATGAAATTTGTGCGATTAATATAAAAAAGGAACTGTTATTCAGTTCTTTTTTGTTCTTTTCAGTCAGTAATTTCACCAGTGTTTTTATCAATGGTAGGTATTTGTGGTTCACCATTACCATCTCAACGATAAAGACCTTTAAGATTATTACTTTTAGCATAATATTTTATACTATGAATATAAATTACATCTCCTATTT
>NZ_PUUH01000041.1:0-2502 GCF_002968355.1 Spiroplasma sp. ChiS
AATAGACATCGTAGTACTATTTTACGAGAAATTAAGCGTTTTAAAACTACTGATGAATATAGTGCTTATAAGTCAGATAAAATGTATTATGAGAAAAGAAAAAAGAATAATAAAAGATGTAAATTTACAAAAGAACAGATTAATTTTATGAAAATTAGACTTAATAAATACCATGATTCACCGTCAGAACTTATTTATCGTTATTTTTTAAAATTTGGTGTTAAATTTCCTGCTTGTCTTAAAACTTTTTATAAATGAATTCGTTTAGGTGAATTTGGATTAAAAAAAGAAAATTTACGATATCGTGGTAAAAATTTAAAACAAAAGGAAAAAAAGATAATCGTGGTAAATTAACTGATTTTAAGTCAATTTGAGATATTGAAAATAAAGTTTCTAATGTTGGTTGATTAGAAATGGATACTGTTGTTGGAAAAGAACATTTATCTAGTTGTTTAGTTTTAGCAGAACAATCAAGTAAAAAATATTTTGTAATAAAATTAGAAAATCATACTGCTAATGAAGTTTTTGAAAAGTTTAAAGGAATTGTTATAAATAATAATTTAATTGGAAAAATTAAAGGAATAATAACAGATAGAGGTAAAGAATTTAGTAAATGACGAGAAATGGAAATATTTGCTGAAACACAAGTTTATTTTTGTGATGCTGGTTCACCACAACAAAAACCTTTAATTGAATATATGAATAGTGAATTAAGACATTGATTTCCTAAGGGCACAGATTTTAATAATGTTAATCAGAAAAGAATAGATTGAGTAGTTAATGTTATAAATGATAAACTCCGACCGTGTTTAAATTGAATAAGTGCAAAATAAATTTTTTTGCATAATATATAAACAATAAATATTTAAAAATGTATATTAACTCATAAAATATGTCATTAGAATAATAAAATATGTATTTATTAATTAAAATTAATAAATTATTTTTTAGTTTGTTTAAATATTGATAAAATAATTAATTTTTTTAAATTTATGGTTGATTTTTGTAATTTTTATTATATTATTTAATTAATAAAGATTTGTTGCACTTCATTTTACATAATTCAAAATTATAAAAAAAATAAAACAATCGAGACACAAAATGAAGTTAAAAATTTATTAATTAATAGAGATAATGAGATATTTAAATTATATCAACAAGGACAAATATTACAAGGATATAAGGTAGTATCAAAATTACCAAAAACAATCAAAACAGAATATGGAAATATTCCTATAAAAAGACGAAGATATGTTAAATATGATGAAAAAAATAAAAAATATATAAATCGTTATCCTTTAGATGAAGAATTAGGATTAAAAAAATATGAAAGAATTGAAAAAAATTTAAAAGATAAATATATTTCTTTTATGGGTGATGGAAAACGATATAAAGATATTATGCACACAACAGAAAATGCTAATATCAGTGAAAAAATAATATCTAATATTTTTAAAAAATCTGATTTAGAAAAAGTTGACTATATTAGCAACAAAAATAACAATAAAATTAAAATTCCAAATAATATTTTATACATTCAAATTGATGGTGCTTTTGAACCAATGTGAGAAAATAAAAAAAGAGTTGAAAATAAAATATTTCTTGCGACTATGCATGTTGGTGTTGATGAAGAAAAGTCAACTGAAACAAGAAAAGTAATTAAAAAGAAAAAAGKTGTTTTTCAAATAATGGATAAAAATGTTACTAAAAATAAAAAATCTAGTTTTAAAAATTTTATTGACAAAATTTTTAAACTAATGGATACTTATGATATTAATGAAAATACTATAATATTAGTATTAAGTGATGGCGAAAAACAAATTAAAAAAATTTACAAAGCAATAAAAACAAAATATAAAAATAAYACTGTATCATATAGTTTGGATAAATTTCATTTAGTAAAAAGATTTAAAGACTTATTTTCATATAGAAATAGAAACAAAATTCATAGATTAAAATATAAATTAGMAAAAATGTATTTTTTTACTGGAAATTATGAAGCATTATTAGATTTTTTAATTTGTCATTTAYCCTATKTTATTGACARCAAAAAGAAATTTTTATTAGAAACTATTGAATTAATTAAAAATAATAAAGATGGTATTGAAAATCAARCATTARAATATAATATTGGTTGTCATGTTGAAGGTGATGTTTCACATTATATTAAGGCTGTTAAGGGGCGTGGTGCAAAAATATATTGTAAAGAAACATTTAATAATATGTTAATTGCTTCAATGTTAAGACTTAATAGCAGAATTAATGAAGTTAAAATTAATAAAAATAAAGAAAAAATTGAATTTAATATTTTTAAATTAAATCAATCTCAAAATCAATTTTTATCTTTATAAATAAAAAACTTTTTAAAATTAGTAATAACTTTAAAAAGTACTTTTTAGTGTGTCAAAATCCATAATTTTATAAAATTATTTATTCAATTAAAAATTATATTTTTAAAAAAGTTGATTTTTTTATAAATTTTGTTATCATTTACTCATAAGC
>NZ_PUUH01000042.1:0-2496 GCF_002968355.1 Spiroplasma sp. ChiS
TAAACCAACAAGTGAGTTAGTTTATTCAACTTATAATTTAAAACAATTAAATACTAAAACTAACAGAGTTTATCTAATTAATGAAAAAACAAAAGCAGTTGATGCTCAAACACCAGTTAGTGATAGTGAAAAAGATAATGATTGCGAATTCTTACAAACACCAGATGGTACTGATTGTAGTTATATAATTGATATGTTTTCAATTCAAGCATTATATAAAGGTAATTTTGAAATTATCTTTAATTTAAAACAATTAAATACTAAAACTAACAGAGTTTATCTAATTAATGAAAAAACAAAAGCAGTTGATGCTCAAACACCAGTTAGTGATAGTGAAAAAGATAATGATTGCGAATTCTTACAAACACCAGATGGTACTGATTGTAGTTATATAATTGATATGTTTTCAATTCAAGCATTATATAAAGGTAATTTTGAAATTATCTTTTATGCTGATAATCCATATACCAATAATGAAGAAGATTACTTACGATTATCTGTATGAAGTTTTCGTGGTAAAACAAAAAGTGTATTAAATAATTATTTACGTGATATGACAACTAATTATAAAACTAGTTTCTTATTACCACACGACTATGAAATACCAACCTTTAATTACCCACAATATGTTCTTCCACCAGTACCATATAACTATAAACCATACACCAAAGATATTATTTCTCCCAATGCAAAACTACCTATTAACTTTAATTTTACAGTTCAACCACAATGTAAGAATACTTTAAATACTGTGGTTAATTTATTTGATGATACAGAAGAATATACAGGTTATTATGAAACTGAAATAGATTTAAGACAAATTGACCCAACAATTCAAAGTATTGATAAATTTAAAAGTGCTTTTAAAACAATAGAAATAAGTAATCTTGATAATTTTTCTATTAACAATAATGCAACTAAAATAGCAGATTATGATTATAGTAATACAAAATTAACTGCAGGATTTGAAATATGTGGTACTAGTTTGGGAACATTGTCTGAACTTATTGTTAAAGAAGATGGGGAACAACAAACAACAAATGCTAATTTTCCTCAAAATAAAATTATTAAAACTGAAGAAATTTCAACAGAAATTAAAACATTTATTATAAGCAAAGCAGATGATTTAAAAGAAAAAAAATATCATACACAATATAAAATTAAAGGAAAAAGTCAGTTATTAATAAACTTTTTAATGCAAATATCATCAATTAACAATATAAAATCTAATAAAGTTCAAAATGTATATTTGCAAACATATTATACAAATGATATGAAATTAAAAATTAGATTTTCAAAAGTAATATGACCCCAATTTATGGGTACTTATTATCCTGATTATAAAAAATTTGGAAATGATAATAATTTAACTTTTTCAAATAACTCTGATAAATTAAATTTTATTAACAAAAATAACAATCCAGTTAAAATTACAATTAAACCAAATTAAAAAAAGTGCTATTTTTGCACTTTTTATTTATCAATTATTTCACCGTTTGTACTATTTATATTGGGAATATATGGAGTTTTTGTTTCATCTTGTCATAAGTAAACTTTTCACTCAGGTTCTAACATTAATTTATTCAAATCACTTGTATTTCTATCAATAATACGACCCTTTCAGCTATTATTTGGACTTAAAACATTATTTAAAATTAATAAATATGTTTTTTTATCATAATCTTTAATAAAAAAATCTTGTCTTACAGTTATTGATTTTCATTCTTTAAAATCACTATTTTTTTCTGTGTATTTTTTATTACAAGCAACTAAACTTGTTGTACTTGTTCCTAGTAAACTAATTGCACCAATTATACTTAATAATCTTTTCATTGTATTCTCCTTCTTTATTTATTAGTTAAATTATATAATAAAAATAAAAAAAGAGATATTAAATCTCTTTTTTATTTTTCTTTAACTTTTACATTGCCATCTTTATCAATATCTAAATTAGGTTCTTGTGTATCTAAATTTCAACGATAAACTGATTTAAAATAATTTTTATTATTGTTTTTTCATGTGGTTTCTAAATTATTATTAATAAATAAAACAACATATGAATAACCAACGCCTATATGAACACTGATTGAAAGTTCGCTTTTATTTTGAACATCTATAATTTTTTTATTTTCTTTGTCAACTTTTGTATCGTTCTTAAATTTAATTATTCTTCACTCAGAATTTAATTTACTACGCCATACTACATAATATCATTTATTATCAACTGTATTAAATGGTTTTTCTTGTGGTGCTATTCATTCTAAATTATTTTTAATATTTTCATCAGCTGTATCTATTTTATTCTTTTCTTTTAGTTCTTTTAATTCTTCGGATGTATATTCTTGTGGTGCATTACAAGCAACTACATTTGTTGTGCTTGTTCCTAGTAATGTAATTGCACCTATTATACTTAATAATCTTTTCATTTCTATTCTCCTTCTTTATTTATTAGTTAAATTATATAATAAAAAATAAAAAAAGAGATATTAAATCTCT
>NZ_PUUH01000043.1:0-2450 GCF_002968355.1 Spiroplasma sp. ChiS
TAATTTATGGGCGAATTATTGAAATTGAAGAAGATACAGAATATGAATTACAAGCAACCAGTGGAAATTCAATTAAAAAAATTATTTTTAATATTAATTTAAGAACAAAAAAGAATGAAATTAAAACACTAACAAACGAATTATTAAATGAAAGTAATTTATCATGAGAAGATATTAAAAACGAAGAATGAAGCCATGATATTGAATTATTTACCTATCAATTACAAAATAACACAATTTACAATATAAAAGAAAATCAAAAATATTGAGAAGACTTAAAACCACACACAAAACTAAACAACAATCTAAACAATAATTTTAACAACATTAAAGAAACAATGAATAAAAAAATGATTGCTAATAACGCATTACATAGTGAATGAGATAAAACATCTAACAAATTAGAAAAAAAATATTTATAAAAGAGAGGCAAAAAAATGGCATTTAGATTTATAACATTTGACAATACAGAAGATTATTTAACAGACCGCGACCAAGCAATATATTACGATTTTTTATTAAGAAACCAAACAATCCCCTACTATGCTAATAAAGAATTAAGCAATAAAAACGCTATAAACTTATTAGGYAATAGCGATAATTATAACGAAGAAATGTTAAAACTATGTGATAACAATTCAACTGGTTTTTTATTTTACGGATTTGGCGAACAAGAAAACTTAGAWGCAGAATTCAAATATGAAGACAACGGAATTCAAGTAAAAATAAAAACAAAAAAAAGGAAACAAAGAAATACCATTTTTTTATTTAAGCATTTGCGGAAGAATGATTAAAGTAGAAAACAACACCACAAACGATATCAACGACTTAATACCGTATGCAAAAAACCAAGCAGAAACAACAACAACAATATTTTTAACAATTAAAATAGATATGTCAAAAGCACCATTAATATATTCAATCCCCGATATAGACAACCCAGATGAAAACTACCAATATATTAATAAAAATTTTATTGAAAGTTTAGGAGAAAACAAAAGCGAACAAATTGAAAAATTAACAGAATTATTAGAACAATGCCCCATTAACACTAAAATTGACGAAGTTGAACCAAGCGAAATTGACAATAAATTCTATTTTGAAAAAACCAACGAAGAAGAAAACAAACCATGAAAAAATATTAAAAGTGCCATGACTTGAAACGATAATTCAAAAACAATAGCAACAGCCATAATCGATAACATTAATCAAGTAAATGATTTTAAATACCAAGCAATTTATCAAAATAAATGTGCTAGCGAATATTTTGTATGAACAGACAAAGGAAGATTAACCCAAGATAACTTAAACACAAGACATAAAGACGGAATTTATGAATTCCCTATCTTTAGTTTTAATTTACCCCTAAAAGGCGAAAAAATAAAATCCTTTAATTGAGAATACACCGCACGCGTTCCCATTCGTTATCAATCAATCAAAGACCCTAACAATTTTATTAATTTTTGCGAATATGCCCAAGAAAAAAAGGAAGAATTCAATAAAAAATGAACCAAAGAAATGGAAAAAATGGATCAAAAAACAGCACAACTAGACAAAAAAATTAGAGAAATGCCCTACAAAATAGAAAGCAGTGCCAAATATGTCAAAAGCAGATTAAAAGAAATGACACCAGACGAAAAACCTTTTAATCAAGTTGATAATAAATATTATTTTGTTGTGTGGCGTGGTGTTAAAAAAGATAATTGAAGAATTGTTAGATTTAAACATAATGAATTAAAAATAGGAAAAATATTTGATAAGTATAATAATTATAACTTAGAATTAAGAGAAAACTCGGGTTATCCATTTAATTTTACTTTATATGTTAGATATTCATCCTCTTGAGGGCCAGCAGATTGAGAATCATATAATAATAAGGAAACTTATTTTAAAGCAGTTTATCGTTGAAATGGCGGGGAAGAATGATCACCGATATTAACATATGATGGTGAGATGATTAAGTTTTGGGTATGAAAAGATTTTAAAACATGAGATAAAGCACAGCGTGGTATTGTGACAACGGGCCCGCTATTGGTTTAAGAGCATTTGGAAGTTGAGAACCATTAATTTGATAATAAGGAGAATAAAAAATGAGTGAAACTATTTTAGAAATTATTGTTTTGGTTATATCACTTTTTACTGATGGAACAACTGGCATAACAGCAACTATTTTGAGTAAAAAACAACAAAAAATTAGAAATGAAAATAAAGAATTAAAAGAAAAAATAAACGATATTAAAATTGAAATTAATAATATTAATACGAAATTAGATGTTATTACAATTATAAATAACAAACTTGCTAATAATAACAAAATAAATATCAGACAAAAAAACAAGGATGGTAATAAAAATGAAAAAGAAAAAGACTAAATTATTTTTTCTACGATTAGCATATTGAATAGTTCACGGTTTAACATTGGGATTGCCAATTTTATTCACTGAAATTAA
>NZ_PUUH01000044.1:0-2446 GCF_002968355.1 Spiroplasma sp. ChiS
ATACTTTTGGTCAATACATGCATTTTAAACCAGCACAAAAGCAAAAATTTAAAATAAAGCATCGTATTGAAGCATTTACAATGTTAATAAATACTAATCAATTAAAATGATTATGAGAAAAATGTCCTGTAAGTAAAACCCAATATGAATTAATTCAATGAGAAGATAAACCAGATGCCAGAGAAGAACAAATGTTAGACTTATATGATGATACATTTGATAGTGATTTCTATGCCTTACAYTTTGAATTAATACCAATGGTTAAACATAATAGTTCAGCAGATTATAAATTATGACAACAAAGGGAGTGAATAAATTAATGAAAAAAGATATATATGTAATACATGATGAGCGTGTAATAAATGCAAAAAGACCTTATATGTCTGTTTGTGRAAAAGTTAAAAAAAGACTTTGTCAAGAATTAAAAAAAGATAATATCGCAATATGTAAATTAAATTTATATAACGAGTATATTAAAAAATATCAAAAAGTTAAAGTATGTGTAAAAGTTTTATCAAATGAACCTAGTTTATTAACAGTAAATATAATTAATTATGCACTTATTTTAAAATTAAAGGAGCAAAATAACAATGAATAATAATACATATCCATCTTTACCAAACTTAAATGATATTAATAGTGTTTTAAAATATTATAATTATGATTGAACAATTAATTTAGCAAATATTATTGCTCGTCATCAAATGCGATTAGTAAATGGTAAAGATATTTTATTTACATCACACGATAAAAAAATATTAGAAAAACTAAATTGATGATATGAAACTTATAAAATAAAAGAAAAATTAGACAAAAATGAATTAACAGCAAGTTTAATGGGTAAAACTATTTTTGGTTTATTAGAAACATCAGATGGTAATATTGATTTATGAATTAATYCATTTAACTTTACTTCAAGAGTAAGTAAAATAAATGAAATTGAACAAGGTGCTGATATTTGATTAAATTATCATYAATCAGATAGTGGTTTTATTTTAAATTTAATTTGTACCAAACATAAAATAGTTATTAAAGGTTGACCAAAAAATAATGAAGTAATTGTTGGACAAAGTAAAACACAAATTAAAGATGATGTTAAACCTATTTTAGTACAAGAATTTAAAAATAAATTAGGTGTTGTACCTTTTTGAGAAATGATTAATGAACCTAATCCATTATTTTTGTCTACATCAACTACATTAAACCCATGACCTACAATGGCAAATTGTTATAAATTACAATTTGATTTAGAAGATAGTTTTAATATTAAATCAAAAGAAAGATATGCAAACCGTACTCATTGATATGGAATACTAAGTGATGATTTAATGACTGCTTATAACAAAGGTAATAAAAAAGTACTACAAGATGTATTTGATGATATTTTTGTTCAATCAAGTTCATCAACAGTAGATGGTCAATTATCTCAATCTTTACAAGTAGTACAAGGTACACCAACATTAGAAACATATACACAAGACCAAAAATCAATTATTGAACAAGTATACTTAGCATGTCATTTTTCTAGTCCATTTGKTGATAAATCAGATAATGACCAAAATAAAACACAATCATTATTAACTAAAACAAAAGATTTAGAAAAACAAGCATATTTACAAGCATATCGTAAGCAATATTATACTAAAATGTTTGATACTGTTTTAAAATATTATGGTTTATGAAATGGTGTTGGTGAACGACCTTATGGTTTTGATTTTGTTAGTGCTAGTTTAGTAGACCAAATGCGACAAAATGAATTAATTACTGYTAGATTACAAAATGGAACAATGGAACCAATAAAAGCAATCACTCAATATGAAAATATTGATGAATTAGAAGCAACAAAATATTTAGAAAAAATAGAAGAATGACAAGATAAAATGCAAGCCAAAGAAATCGAACATAATAATAAATTACTAGAATATGATGAAACTGGTAATAATCAAAATGCTATCCAAGGTAGAACAGAAATAAAGGAGGATTAATAAATGAGTAGAATTAGCCCAGGTGCTATGAATGAATTAAGAGCACAAGCCCATGATACTTTAATGGATATAAGAGAAGACATCCGAAATAATCGACATTGAATGGTATTTCCTTTTAATGTTTATAGTTCATATATACCTGATACTGAAACYGGTTGAAAACCTAATAATGCTAAACCTAGTGATTATGGKAGTTATACMCGCATATTTGATAATATGGAAAGTACTATTGCTCAATGACAARGYAGTTTAAAAATAGTWCAAAAATATAAAGGTGAAGAAATTAATATCTTAACGATAGATGATTTTAAAAATCATGTAGTATACCACACACATTTTAAAGATTACAAGAAAATAATAAAAATAATAAAAATATTTATTTATAATAAAAAAATATCATAAAATAAATAAATAAAAAATATAAAATTAAACAAACTAAAAATTAGTTTAAATACAAAAAA
>NZ_PUUH01000045.1:0-2389 GCF_002968355.1 Spiroplasma sp. ChiS
ATTTATTAATCAAGCTTGTTGTCTGTATATAAATTCTGCTAATTCTTGTCCATTTTCATCAATTCATTTTTTAATATTTAATGCTTTTAAACTTAATTCTTTAAAATCATTACCTTTAATTGCAAAAGGGAAAGAAACATTTTGAACTATATTATTCATTATTTAATTTATCCTCCTTACTAGGTAATGTGTCATATTTAGATTTAGAATTATCTTTTAAAACATAGTTGTTTCTTCAAGTATTTTCTGAACAACTTGATAATATACATTTGTCAACTTTTTCACAATTTATACAATATAATTGAAATCAAAAATCTTCTTTATATAATATTTGTTGTTTTAATTTTGCAAGTTCTTTTTTAAGTGCTTCATTTTCTGCTTCAAGTGTTTCATTTTCTGCTTTAAGTTTGTTAAATTTAATTGTTTCTGTTACATTCATTACTTAATTTTTCCTCCTTACTTGGTAAATTATTAATATCTTTAATTAGGCAATATCTATGATTATTACTTTCACAATATTTTAAGTGCATTTCAATTGTTATTTCATCAGTTTGTAAACTTTCTCAATCATATGTAAGTTTATCTTCTTCACAAAGTAAATAAAAATCTTCTTTATATAATTGTTGTTGTTTTAATTCATCATTTTCTGCTACAAGTGCTTCATTTTCTGCTTTAAGTTTGTTAAATTTAATTGTTTCTGTTACATTCATTATTCATCCTCCTCACTAGCAATATGAAATAAGGCAACTAGCACATACATAATGCAATTTAGCTTTGAAATTTTTTATTTAATGCTCAATAACGATTATGGTGTACTCATCCTTTGCATATTTGACATCAATTAGTTTGATTAACAAATTCTCCTGTTGATGTTTCATTATATTTACAAATAATTTGATCTGTATTTGTATATTCTTTAAAATTACAACTGCATTTCTTATAATGTTTTCTTAAATATTCATAATGACCACTAAAATTAAATCCACAACTTGTATTAGCCATTTTATAATTCCTCCTCAATAACAGTTAATTGGTCTAATTGTTGTTTTGTGATTTTAATATCTTTTAAATCAGCACCTTTTAAATTAGTACAAGATAAATCAGCACCTTTTAAATAAGCATATTTTAAATTAGCACCAGATAAATCAACATAACGTAAATCAGCTTCTTCTAAATCAGCTGCTCGTAAATCAGCACCCTCTAAATCTAATATTTCAATTCTTAAATATTCTCTTATTTTTTGTTCTTCAACAATAATATCTGTTAAATCTTTAATTAAATCTTGTAATGTTTTCATTTTATAATTCCTCCAAATTCTTTTCTGCAATTAAAGTATCAATATAGTCGTAAGCACTTTCTTCTGAATGACATTCTTCTAATGCTTCATTAAATAAATCTTCTTCTGTGTAAACTTTGCCATCTTCATCTTTTCACATATTATTTATCTCCGTTATTTCTAATTCTTTGTATATTTCGCATTTTAAAAACTTTATTTATTAATTTGATTAAAAATTTTTTCTAATTCAGCATAAATCATTTGCTTCATAGTATTTTGCCCATATCCATCAAATTCACCATCAGTTATTGAAATTAATAATTTAGCAATATTTCTTTTTATTTTTTCCATATTATTTACCTTTTTCATTCAATATCTTTTAAATCAATAATTGCCGTTGATAAGCCATAATTATTATTTTCAATTTTTTCTCGTACTTTTGCTTCTTCTAGTGTGTAATAAGCATAAGTAGTTAAATATTCATTTTTAATAATTAATAAGTATTTTTTAGTCATAATTTAATTCCTCTTAATTTTGTTTACCTAATGCTCAATGTTCATCAGTAATTTGATCTTTTGAAACTAGATAACTTCTAAGCATTAATTCATTTATTTTGTTGATAGTTTTTTTATTTAACTTTTTCATCTTTACCTCCTTAAAAATTTCCTTGGTTAATTTTTTTTATTATTTTGATACTTAATAAATAAAAAGTTGGTATGCATATTGTGTTTACAATTAAAACTCCGATTATTATTTGTTCTATATTTAAAATTCCAAGATTTAATCAAAAAAGTATAAAATCAATTGGAAAATAAATTATTAAATTTATTAATAATAGTAGGATAATTTTTCAGAAATTATGACATTTTATTAAATAAATAATCCTTAATAAAATTGCTAATAAACCAGTTCCTAAATTTCAACATAATGATCCTAGCGTAAAACCTCATAATGATAAATCAACTAATAAATGACCAACAAAACCAATAAATAAACATCAATATCAATTTAAAATAAAAGTACTAATAAAAACTGGAATTAAAAATAATGGAATTGATGTTCTTAAAATAATTTGTATTCGCATTACTTGGGATAATACAACCATCATCGCAA
>NZ_PUUH01000046.1:0-2373 GCF_002968355.1 Spiroplasma sp. ChiS
ACATACTAGCAATTATACAAATTGGTTCTTTAATTAATAAACTAATTTTTAATAATTCACCAAACATTTTAATATTTGAAATAGTCTTACCACTATATCGTGTTCCAATTTGATTAATTTCATTAACTAACTCATATTTCTTAGCAAATGGATATTTATTACCAATACTACTATTTTGTAATAACCAATAAGGAATTTCTAACAAATAAGTAAAATGATTAAGCATTATTATTTTTCCTTATCATCATTTTTAATATCTCTAATATCAGTTTGTAAATTAACTATTATTGGTTGTTGATTATTTAAGTTTAATTCTTTTTCAAGTTCTTTTTCTTGTAGTGAATATTTATAATTAAATGCTCGTTGTCAATATAATTTAGCACCATCAGGTGATTTCATCATAAAATTAATTATTTCACTTTCAATTCTATCAACTTGTCGTTCAAGCAAAGGAACTATCTTTTCGCTCGCATAAGTATCATATCTTCACTTGCGAGAAAGATTGAATTCATTGGTTAAATCATTCAAAGTATATGGTTTATTAGGTGATTTATTTTGCCAAAATTCATCTATTTTACGATAGAATGTTCGTAAACTTGCTGTTTTTGGATTAAATTCTTTCATTTTTTACTCCTTTTTGCATATTAAAATTGCTAKTATTTAAACAATATGGTTAAATAAAAGAGTATATCAAACTTATCAAGAACTAAAAACTTATCACAATGTATTAAAGAACTTAATATTATTTTTATTATGTTTATTTTACAATTAAAAAAAGACTTTTTCAAGTCTTTTTTTTGTAAAACAAGTATAGAGACAGATATTCGCAACTTGTTATAAATTAATTGTATAACTTTAAAAATAATTGTCAATAGTTTTTTAAAAATAGTGTATAAATAATTTTAAAAAGATTGGAGACAGAATATATGAAAGATTATACACATCTAAAATATGATGAGCGTGATTTATTTAAGGATTTATTATTTTCTAATGCTTGTAAAAAGAAAAATGGTACGCTTAATTTATCTGAAATTGCAAGACAAACAAATCGCAGTGTGAATACTGTTAAAAGAGAAATTAAGCGATTTAAAAATATAGAAGATTATACAGCAATAGAAGCACAAAAAGATTACAAAAGAAAGCGTAAAAAATGTATTAAAAAACTACCTACTTTTACAGAAGAACAATTAAATTTTATTCATCTGAGATTTAATGTTTATCATGATTCACCAGCAGAAATTATTCAGCGTTTTTTAATAAAGTTTGGTGTTAAATTTCCTGCTTGTCTTAAAACATTTTATAAATGAATTCGTTTAGGTGAATTTGGATTAAAAAAAGAAAATTTACGATATCGTGGTAAAAAATTTAAAACAAAAGGAAAAAAAGATAATCGTGGTAAATTAACTGATTTTAAGTCAATTTGAGATATTGAAAATAAAGTTTCTAATGTTGGTTGATTAGAAATGGATACTGTTGTTGGAAAAGAACATTTATCTAGTTGTTTAGTTTTAGCAGAACAATCAAGTAAAAAATATTTTGTAATAAAATTAGAAAATCATACTGCTAATGAAGTTTTTGAAAAGTTTAAAGATATTGTTATAAAAAATAATTTAATTGGAAAAATTAAAGGAATAATAACAGATAGAGGTAAAGAATTTAGTAAATGACGAGAAATGGAAATATTTGCTGAAACACAAGTTTATTGTTGTGATGCTGGTTCACCACAACAAAAACCTTTAATTGAATATATGAATAGTGAATTTAGACATTGATTTCCTAAGGGCACAGATTTTAATATGGTTAGTCAGAAAAGAATAGATTGAGTAGTTAATGTAATAAATGATAAACTCCGACCGTGTTTAAATTGAATAAGTGCAAAAGAAATGTTTTTACAGAATATTTAAATAAATTTATTAATTAAAATTAATAAATGCTTTTTTAGTGTGTTTAAATATGGTTAAATTAAGTTATATTTATAAAATATTTTAATTTTTTAAAAAAAGAGTTGCATTTGTTAAAAATGATGTTATCATCAAATTAACAAGAGACAGATTTTGCTACTTGTATTTACAGGATTCCTGTTTATATATTGTTTATCTATAGTTTATTTATTGTTTAATAAACATTGTTATATTTAATGTTTATCTATTGTTTATTTAATGTTTATATATTGTTTATTTAATGTTTATATATTGTTTATCTATTGTTTATTTAATGTTTAATAAACATTGTTATTAACATTATTAAAAATATAAAATAGTAAAAATTGGCACACTGAAAAATACTATTAACAAGTTTAATAAAAGAAATATAAAATTAAAATTAATAAATCAAATAACATAACTAGTGTGCCATAGATGAGTTATTCATCTT
>NZ_PUUH01000047.1:0-2323 GCF_002968355.1 Spiroplasma sp. ChiS
ATCCTTTTACAATACCAGGTGGAGTTGGTAAATTCTTAAACTTTATTTCATTTGGTATTCCATGAGGATGAGTAATTAATCAAGATAAAAAAACTTGACCTAATTTTCAATGACTTAATGGTTTTATGAGTGCTAATGTTTATAGTTTTTATAATGATGCATTTTGAGGTGATAATGCCAAAGGTAAGGACCAGGTGGAGTTGGTAAATTCTTAAACTTTATTTCATTTGGTATTCCATGAGGATGAGTAATTAATCAAGATAAAAAAACTTGACCTAATTTTCAATGACTTAATGGTTTTATGAGTGCTAATGTTTATAGTTTTTATAATGATGCATTTTGAGGTGATAATGCCAAAGGTAAGGGTTATTTACCTTTTGAAATATTTAGAGAACAAGGTAATGATAAAGTCGGTGCTATATTTGGTGCTAATGCTACTAGTTTAGGTTTTACAACTTTATTAACCGATAAATGCAAAGGTACTGTTTTAACTAACGATGGTAAACTAACAAGTGAGTTAGTTTATTCAACTTATAATTTAAAACAATTAAATCCTAAAACTAACAGAGTTTATCTAATTAATGAAAAAACAAAAGCAGTTGATGCTCAAACACCAGTTAGTGATAGTGAAAAAGATAATGATTGTGAATTCTTACAAACACCAGATGGTACTGATTGTAGTTATATAATTGATATGTTTTCAATTCAAGCATTATATAAAGGTAATTTTGAAATTATCTTTTATGCTGATAATCCATATACAAATAATGAAGAAGATTATTTACGCTTATCAGTATGGAGTTTCAGAGGTAAAACAAAAAGTGTATTAAATAATTATTTACGTGATATGACAACTAATTATAAAACTAGTTTCTTATTACCACACGACTATGAAATACCAACCTTTAATTACCCACAATATGTTCTTCCACCAGTACCATATAACTATCAACCTTATACAAAAGATATTATTCCTGCTAATGCAAAATTACCTATTAACTTTAATTTTACAGTTCAACCACAATGTAAAAGTACATTAAGTAATATGGTTAATTTATTTGATAGTACAGAAGAATATACAGGTTATTATGAAACTGAAATTGATTTAAGACAAATTGACCCAACAATTCAAAGTATAGATAAATTTAAAAGTGCTTATAAAACAATAGAAATAAGTAATCTAGATAATTTTTCTATTAACAATAATGCAACTAAAATAGCAAATTATGGTTATAGTAATATAGAGTTATTTGTAGGAAGAGGTCAATGTAATCTTAGTGTTGGTGAAATATTTGATTTTAATTTTTTAGAAGGTGGAAGCGAACAAACAACAAATGCTAATTTTCCTCAAAATAAAATTATTAAAACTGAAGAAATTTCAACAGAAATTAAAACATTTATTATAAGCAAAGCAGATAAATTAGGATCTGTTTCTTTTGCAACATATAAAACTAAATATCAAGACCAAATAATATTATTTTTAATGCAAATATCAGATACAAATTTAAAACCCATTAATAAAGTTCAAAATGTATATTTACAAGCATATTATACAAATGATATGAAATTAAAAATTAGATTTTCAAAAGTAATATGGCCCCAATTTATGGGTACTGTTGGTTATCCTAATTGAGGACATAATACTAATTTAACTTTTTCAAATAGTGTTAATAAACTAAATTTTACTAATAAAAGTAATAATCCAGTTAAAATTACAATTAAACCAAATTAAAAAAAGTGCTATTTTTGCACTTTTTATTTATCAATTATTTCACCGTTTGTACTATTTATATTGGGAATATATGGAGTTTTTGTTTCATCTTGTCATAAGTAAACTTTTCACTCAGGTTCTAACATTAATTTATTCAAATCACTTGTATTTCTATCAATAATACGACCCTTTCAGCTATTATTTGGACTTAAAACATTATTTAAAAATTAATAAATATGTTTTTTTATCATAATCTTTAATAAAAAAATCTTGTCTTACAGTTATTGATTTTCATTCTTTAAAATCACTATTTTTTTCTGTGTATTTTTTATTACAAGCAACTAAACTTGTTGTACTTGTTCCTAGTAAACTAATTGCACCAATTATACTTAATAATCTTTTCATTGTATTCTCCTTCTTTATTTATTAGTTAAATTATATAATAAAAATAAAAAAAGAGATATTAAATCTCTTTTTTATATTGCTTAATAACTATTATATCTAGTTTTCAATTCGATAGTTAATTTAAAGGTTAAAATAAGTAAAATCCCTTTTGGTTTACGATTAAAAGCAATAGAACACCATATGCCATAAAGACCATAGACTTTTCTT
>NZ_PUUH01000048.1:0-2323 GCF_002968355.1 Spiroplasma sp. ChiS
TGTTTATATACTTAATTTGATTTAATAAAACTTTGTGATTTTCACAAGTTCATAAAATTTTATTTGTTTCAAATTCTTCGGTGATAAATGATGATAATTTATAACAATTAATAACATCACATATTTTTTGTTGTTTAATAATTTTCATTTTTATAAATCAAATTTAATATTAACAATAATAAATATCTTCAAATCATTCTGTTTTTCCGCGATGTTTAACTTTATGAACTCGCTTTGGTATTCCGCATTTACTGCATTTAATCATAATATTGATTTTTTCCATTTTTAGTTTCTCCAATCTAATATTTAACGATTGATTTATTAATATAACTAACTGAAACAAAACAAGGTCAACACCTTTACTAAGTAGATATATGAATTATTTACTAATTTCTTAATTTAATATGTTTTTTTTCAGAAAGGAAACAACTTTTTTACTTATTTTAAAAATTATAAATATATAAAGATGCTGTCCTTGTTTTGAATCAATTAGTTATTTTGGGTTTTTTTAAATAAAAAAACAACCCTTTAACAAGAGTTGCTTTTTTGGAGCTTCATCGTACATTATACATAACCCATAAAGTCAATATTTTCTTATTATTTTATTAGGAATATATTCACTAAATATGATATGAAAATGGACTGCTCCGCGTTTTTGATATTCATAAGCAACTAAATATTTTAAATTTTCATATTTATTCTTTTTATATTTAGAAAAGTGATACTTTATTTTTTTAATAAATAAATTAAATTGATGATTAGCCTGTTTTACATCTTGCATATTTTCTGCATAAGTTAAAGTCGTAAAACCTAAATTTTGATAACCATTAAAATTATGGATTGCTTTTTGAATACAATTTCTTTGCGAACGAATACGACTATTTAATAATTTAGTTTCATTTTCCCCAGTATTTTTAATCCCAGTTGGATTGCCTTTACCAAATTTATTAATACACTCTAACGGTAAAACAACTGTTTTAATATATGGACCATAATATACTTTTTTAACATAGTATTTTTGATTAATAAAATTACTATTATCAATATAAGGTCTGTATAGAACTTCTCCAGTCAAACGATTATAAGGATTTATATTTACATTCATTTTTTATTTTCCTTTCTAAAACAAAAATAAAAAAACATTTATTTATATTTAAAGTTTCGTAGAGGGAAACCTTTATTGGTTTGAATACATTAAACATTTGAATAAATGTTTTTTTATTCTAATTAAATTATAACTTTTTTTAAATATTTTTTATTTCTTTTATTTCACTTTGAGGATTTGCGCCAAAAATAACTAACGATACTTCACTAACAATAGCATTTTTTATATAAACTGCTTCTTTTTCGTGTATTTTTTTAATTTCTAAATCATCTTCATCAATTTTTGCACCAATACTAAGTTGCATTGGGCGATTTTCTTCTTGCATTTGTTTAATAACATAAAGAATATTTTTACCTTTTATTGTATTCGTATATAATCTCATTTTAACTCATAAACCATCTTCACAATTTTCTAATTTAGCAATACCTAAAAAATTATCATAATCATATTTATGTTCTAAAAAAATAGGAACAATTATTTTATTTTGTTTAAATTGATTTTCAAAACTTTTTTTATCAAAAAAACTACCTTTACTATCAACAATATTATACTTATTAGCAATACCAATTAATTCAACGACTTTATTTTCCTTAAAATTAGAATTATAACAAGATATTAAATTAGATGCACTTGTTGTTAATAGAACTGAACTTAATAAAAATGCTAAAATTTTTTTCATATTTTTTTACCATCCTTAAAATAATTAATATATTTTTAAACATATTATATTTAATCATTTTTATTTTGTCAATTTTTAAAATTACACTTTTCTTTAAAATTGTTTTCTCCCGTTGTGCTAGTTAATCAAGGAAAGGGACTCCGCCCCTAAGTCGCTCCGCGACTTTTACCCCTTTAAGTAAGGTGGTGCGTGGATAAACCACCACACCAACTTACTTTTTTTACCAACAACATTATATTATTTAGTCCTAAAAATAGCGTAAAAGTCCGTTAACCATTGCTAAAACTAAAATAGAACTTAACATAATCTTAAATGTAATATCAAAAGCAAACAAATTACCAATATTATTAAACAATTCAGACACATTACTAAACACATGTACTATCCCATTAACAAATTTATAAATTTCTTTCATACCAGGCAAATTATTTACAATCCAAATTGCCGCATTTTCAATATGAATATCTAAACGGTATCAAGCACCTTTTTTATAAGGTAATTGTCAAATTTTTCCATCATTAAGTTCACCATTTCAATCA
>NZ_PUUH01000049.1:0-2300 GCF_002968355.1 Spiroplasma sp. ChiS
TTTTATCCATATTTAAACACACTAAAAAAATAATTTTATAATTTTAATGACATATTTTATAATTTAATATACATTTTTAAATATTTATTGTTTATATATTCTGCAAAAACATTTCTTTAGCACTTATTCAATTTAAACACGGTCGGAGTTTTTCATTTATTACATTATTAACTACTCAATCAATTTGTTTTTGACTAACATTATTAAAATCAGTTCCAGGAGGAAATCATTTTCTAAACTCACCATTTATATTTTCAATTAGAGGTTTTTGACGAGGTTTACCAGTATCACAAAAATATACTTGTATTTCAGCAAATATTTCCATTTCTCGTCATTCACTAAATTCTTTACCTCTATCTGTTATTATTCCTTTTATTTTTCCAATTAAATTATTATTTATAACAATATCTTTAAACTTTTTCTCAACTTCCCTAGCAGTATGATTTTCTAATTTTATTGCAAAATATTTTTTACTTGATTGTTCTACTAAAACTAAACAACTAGATTGATAATTTTTTCCAACAACAGTATCCATTTCTAATTAACCAACATTAGAAACTTTATTTTCAATATCTCAAATTGACTTAAAATCATTTAATTTACCACGATTATCATATTTTCCTTTTGTTTTATATTTTTTACCACGATGTTGCAAATTCTGTTTTAAAAAACCATAAAAACCTAAACGAATTCATTTATACAATGTTTTAACACAAACCGGAAATTTAACACCAAATTTTAAAAAATAACGATAAATAAATTCTCTTGAAGAATCACGATATTTATTAAGTCTAATTTTCATAAAATTAATCTGTTCTTCAGTAAATTTACATCTTTTATTATTCTTTTTTCTTTTCTCATAATACATTTCATCTGACTTATAAGCACTATATTCTTTAATAGTTTTAAATCTCTTAATTTCTCGTAAAATAGTACTACGATGTTTATTCAAAAATTTAGCAATTACAGAAATATTCTGTTCACCATGATTTTTTAAAAATATTTTTGATAATAATAATTGTTCTAATTTAACTTTATCCATAAAAATTAAATGACTATACGTAACATTTATATACCTTTCATTAACTTATAAAATTAATATTTAATACAAAATAATTGATATATAATAAAATCAATTATATATAAAACAATAAAAAAGAGCAATATATATAAAAAAATACTTAGCTTTAATTAGGCAGTATCTATGATTATTACTTTCACAATATTTTAAGTGCATTTCAATTGTTATTTCATCAGTTTGTAAACTTTCTCTCAATCATATGTAAGTTTATCTTCTTCACAAAGTAAATAAAAGTCTTCTTTAAATAAATGTTTTGATTTTAGTTTTTTAATTTCTTTATCTTTTTCAGCAAGTTCTTTTTTAAGTTTGTCATATTTAATTAATTCTGATATATTCATTATTTTTTTTCTAAGAATATATGATTTTTTTGCTAAAATACAATAATCATTACTGCATCATAAATATTTATCATCACCATCTATTTTTGATCTACATTTAGAACAACTTTTCCTCATTATTTAATTTTTCCTCCTTACTAGGTAATTTGTCATAATATAATTGTTGTTCTTTTAACTCAGCAAGTTCTGCTTTAAGTGCTTCATTTATTTTTATTAGGTCTTCCATCATTTTATTAAGTACTTCTTCAGTTTTTAAATTTCAATTTAAATCTTTATTTAATTCTGTAATTTCATTTTTAAGTAATTCATTTTCTTCTTTTAGTTTGTCAAATTTAATTAATTCTGTTATATTGATTATTCATTCTCCTCAATAACAGTTAATTGGTCTAATTGTTGTTTTGTGATTTTAATATCTTTTAAATCAGCACCTTGTAAATTAGTACCTTGTAATTTAACACCTCGTAAATCTAAAAATTCTCTGCTTAAATATTCATTTATTTTATTTTGTTCAACAGTAATATCTGTTAAATCTTTAATTAAATCTTGTAATGTTTTCATTTTATAATTCCTCCTTTCTAATTTTTAATATTAATAATTCATCATTTATTTTTCTTAAAAATTAATTTTTTAATAATTTGATGATTATTTTTGCATTTTAAAGTCAAAAATCAAATACTATAACTTATTTTTTGTTTATTAATAAATTCTAATTTTGTTAAGCAATGCCGATCATACTTTTTACAATATCAGCCGCCTTTTCTGTTTTTAGTTAATTTTGTAAAGTACTCATTGATATAATACTGACATTTATTAATTAATACTGTCTTATTTGCTAATTTAATTTTTAACTCTTTTCAACAGAGTTCTTTTAAAGACACTTT
>NZ_PUUH01000050.1:0-2297 GCF_002968355.1 Spiroplasma sp. ChiS
AGATAAAGAATTATGTTTATATATTTACAAAAACCCAATTAGTTATAGTAATGTTTGAAATCAAGATATGCAGACTATTTATCAAATTACTAATAGTAATAATCAATTTATAGGAAATATAAAACACCCTACTATTAAAGATATTAATTTAATTAAATTACAAATAAATAAGCATAGTAAAGTTGGAGATATTGTATTAGATTGTTTTTTAGGAAGTGGTACAACCGCGTATGCTTGTGAACAATTAAATCGGCGTTGAATTGGAATAGAAATTAATGAAAAATATTATAAATTAACAAAGGAGCGATTAAAGTATGTTCAACCAACATTATTCTAATAAAATAAAATGTAATGAATGTAATAAAAATATTAATTATGGTAATATTGTTTCTAAAAATAATAAAGTAATGCATTATGTTTGTTATAAAAGGTTATTTAAAAATGAAAACAAAAAATCATCAAGTTATAATTAGAAATATTAATCTTTACTTAAATAAAGAACAAGCAAAAATATGAAATGAATTACCCGAATTATATACACATAACCAACGAGTACAGCATTTTATCAATTACTATATTGTAAATAATAAAGGAAATAATAAAAATGAATAATTATATTTTATGTTATCGTTCTGTAAGCGGTAATCGTCCGTGTAAAACCCCACTTGGTGAATATATAACTGGTATTGATGTTGAAGATGTAAATATCAATTCAACCTGAGACTGAGAATATTTAATCAATAAATATGGTGAAAAGAATTTAATTATCTTAAAAACAAATAAAAAATAACCTTAATTGGTTATTTTTTTAAATGTTATTTATTTCATCTTTTTTTAAGACAATATTGATTTCAACTTTCAACTTGTTCTATTGTTTGTTTACAATTATGACAAATATTAACATTATGTTTTTTAAGATATTTACGAAATATTAATCAACCAAATAATAGTAAATATAAGATATAACTTGGTATTTTATAAACTTGTTCTAAACATTTTCCAACTGGTAATTTAATTGCTGGTATTTTAGGTATTTTTGTCGTTAATCAAGCAGTACCATGTAATATTGGATAAGATATAACTATTCCAGTATATCCAAAAAAACCACCATCAGTTATATTGTGCTGACCAAACATAAACTCTTTAACTGGTTCTAATGTTGGTATTCAATTAAAATGTAAACTAGTAAAAAATAATCCATATAAACTTAAAAATGGAGTATGATATAAAATTGACAGTGCATTATATCGCATAATATATGCTTTTTTAATATGAAATGGATATTTATCATATTTTAAAAACTTACGATTTTTTCAAGATTTAAAACTTTGACTTGGGTTTCTTTGTTCAAAACCTAATCTTTGTCAATAAGTACCATTTTCATTTTTAATAATAATATTTTCTTTATTTTCCATACTTATACCTCTTGTCGAAAAATACGAACACTATTAATTGGAATATTAGAACCCTTTGAACCATCCGTTAAGTAAATCCGACCACTAGCACTATATAAAGCAATACTATAAGGGTTTTTATCCATATCATCAATAAAACAAGTTGCTTGATGTTTAAATAAAGTATTATTTTCTTTCTGTTCTGTAAAATAAGGTGGTTCAAGCCATAACATACCTTCAGCACCTTTACGATTAGTTGGTGATAATCAAACTTGATAACGATAAGTTTCAGAAAAATTAGGAATATCAATATAATTAGCACTATCACGCTTATATGATATCGTTACTTTTTCTCATTTAATTTTTTGATTTATTTCAAACACTCATTTTAACATTTGTTCAATAGTATTTTTTAAACCTTTATTTAAAGATAATTTATTATTTTCAATATCAAATTCATCTGATAATAATAATTCTAAACTACTATCATCTTTTTGATGTAATGGGGCATTAACTGTTATTGAACTACCACTTTGTGCTTTTTTAACAATATATTTTCCATCTTCTTTATCAATATAATCTTTATTTAAATCACTATCTTTAATAACATCAGATGGTATAACACTGCCTTGTTTTGCTTTTCATACATTATTTTCATAATAAATCGTATCATTATCAAAAGGCACTGATAATTCATTATTAGAATTATATATAATACTTTTATTATCAAGTTTAACGGAAATATTTTTTATATAATTATCAATATAATTTGCTAATAATTCCCTTGATATTTCAATTTGTCATATTCCACTTTTTTCAGTACTAGATCATGGAATAATTGATAAAGTATTAGATGTAAACATACTATTTTTTCATACATATTTAGCATCTGCTTCACTTAAC
>NZ_PUUH01000051.1:0-2276 GCF_002968355.1 Spiroplasma sp. ChiS
TTTTTTATAAAAAATATAAATAAAGTAATTAAATATAAATTAAAGTATAAAGTAATTAAATATAAATTAAAGTAATCGCTTATAAGAGCGATTTTTTTAATTGCATTATTCATCAGATAGTATCTTTAAAATTAAAAATTAACCTATTTTCTCCATCAATTAGTTAATTTTTATAATTTCCTTTCTGTGATTTATTATATTTTTTCGGTTTAACAACTAATAATATCACTTTTAAATAAAAGATACTATCTGATGAATAATGCAATACTAAAACTTAATATTTTGATGCTTAAAGATGGATAACTCATCTATGGCACGAAGCCTTAAAGAAAGTGTGAAAGCGATTGGATTTACTACTCCTATTTATTTCTTTAATTCTCGGCGGGGTTAGTCGCCGGCGAAATGTCAGAGTGTGTGTTTTTGGCTTGTTTCATAAAAAGAGTGCTGTTAAACCGAAAAAAACAATATCGGACACTAAAAAACAAGAGGGAGGAGCTCCAAAAGGTTATTTTCTTTATATAAAGTTGTGTAGGGATGGATGAAGCGTAATTAATAACTGGATAAGCTGTTTTTTTGTTTATTTCCGTGGGGGGTAAACTCTATCAAAATATCCTATCCGCCCCCGCTCACCCCCGAAGTGAAGCGGGCGGCGAAGTAATTAAATACTAAAATAAATTATCTACTAAATATCAAAATATTAACCAATAAAGGAATACTATGTTTTTTTACAGAAAGGAAATTATAAAATGAAAACATTACACGAAATGATAAAAGATTTAACAGGAATTGATGTTGAACAAGATAAAATAAGTGATTATTTAGAAGAAGAAGTATTATATTTACAAGGTGCTGATTTACAAGGTACTGATTTACGTTATGCTAATTTATCTTGTGCTAATTTAAAAGGTATTAAAATTACAAAAAAAAACAATTAGACCAATTAACTGTTATTGAGGAGAATGAATAATGAAAAAGTTAAATAAAAAAATTATCAACAAAATAAATRAATTAATGCTTAGAAGTTATCTAGTTTCAAAAGATGAAATTACTGATGAACATTGAGCATTAGGTAAAACTAATTAATGAAAGGATTATTTATAATGTCAGAATATAAAAGTAAATATATTAATAAAACTTGAGATGAAATAACAACATCTTTTGATTGAGTTAATTGTCAACCTATTGATTGTCGTATTTCACATCATAAAAAACATTATGATTTGCAATGTTTAAAATGAGCAAAAATAACTCTTATTGCTTCTTATATGGAGCATTACAAAATTAACGATATTTTAGATTTAGCATCAGATGGATGAAAAATATTACAATTTGAGAAAAAAATAAATCAAGTACAATTTGAGAAAAAAATAAATCAAGTAAATTAAAATATATTATTGCAATTGACCCTGCTGGAATTGGAAAAACTGGTATTATTATTTATAATTTTTTGAAAAAGAAAATAATTAATAATATTACTTTTAGTTCTAATTCTGAAGAAGAAGCAATAAATAATATGTATTTAATATTAAATGATTTTAAAAATAAAATTTGTTCTTATTTAAGCAAAGTTATTGTAATAATTGAAGATTACCAACTTCATATAGTTTAAAAATTTTATTGACAAAATTTTTAAACTAATGGATACTTATGATATTAATGAAAATACTATAATATTAGTATTAATTTACAGCGAAAAACAAATTAAAAAAATTTACAAAGCAATAAAAACAAAATATAAAAATAATACTGTATCATATAGTTTGGATAAATTTCATTTAGTAAAAAGATTTAAAGACTTATTTTCATATAGAAATAGAAACAAAATTCATAGATTAAAATATAAATTAGCAAAAATATATTTTTTTACTGGAAATTATGAAGCATTATTAGATTTTTTAATTTGTCATTTACCCTATGTTATTGACAGCAAAAAGAAATTTTTATTAGAAACTATTAAATTAATTAAAAATAATAAAGATGGTATTGAAAATCAAGCATTAGAATATAATATTGGTTGTCATGTTGAAGGTGATATTTCACATTATATTAAGGCTGTTAAGGGGCGTGGTGCAAAAATATATTGTAAAGAAACATTTAATAATATGTTAATTGCTTCAATGTTAAGACTTAATAGCAGAATTAATGAAGTTAAAATTAATATTTTTAAATTAAATCAATCTCAAAATCAATTTAAATTAAATCAATCTCAAAATCAATTTTTATCTTTATAAATAAAAAACTTTTTAAAATTAGTAATAACTTTAAAAAGTACTTTT
>NZ_PUUH01000052.1:0-2233 GCF_002968355.1 Spiroplasma sp. ChiS
ATTAAAATTGCATGAGTAGCATGTCCTAATGGTGATTCAGCATAACCTAAATCTAAACCTGCTCTAAAATTAACTGGTTCAAAATCATATAATTTACTAAATAAATAATTAGCAAAAATACTACCATCTAATGCACCTGGCATTCCAATTCCTCAAACCTCATATTTTTTAGGTCATTCTGCTTTTAATTCATATAATTTCATTAATTCATCATAATTTAAATTATCTTTATTAATTAAATAATTAGTATAATGGTTAATTACTTTTTTATCATATGCTTTTTGGCCTGTTTTAGGATCTAAGACTGGTACTATTAATTTAGATATTTGCTCACCATTACTTTCTAATTCTTTACGATTAAATGGCATTAATTTATTTAAATAATCAATATGATCTTGATAAATACTATCAGGATTAGTACTTGTAATTAATATCATTTTTTTATAATCACGAACTGCTTGCATAATTGCTTCTTTTTCTGCTTTACTAAATTCATTTGCTTCTTCTAATCAAATAATACATAAATCAGCACCATTTGCTCGTGCTGTTCCTTTACCTAATACTTGCGATGAATTACTTTTTCTTGCTCCTTGTAATTTAATAAAACTACCATTAGGAAATAATCAAGTAGGTTTATTAAACCTAGCATTATATTGATAATGACCACCTTTTCATTTTTTAGTAGRATTAAGAATTAAACCTATTTTATCTAATGCATCTTGAATATCTTGTTGCATTTCAGCAGTATCAGCACTATTTAATCTAAAACCATATATTGCTATTTTTTTATCTTTATTTGCCAACACACCACAACTTAATAATGCTATTAATTCATCAATAGAATATGTTTTACCCGCTTTCCGACTACCTGCTAAATTAATCTCATCTGCAATATATTCTGTATTTTTTAATAAACTAACTACTATCTCATTAAGATAACTATATTCATATAACATTGCCATTATATTTTTCTCCTATCTGTTATGTTAATTATTGGGAGAGCATAATTTATTTCAGTTTCATTTTCACGACCATAATACTGAGCATATACAGATACACCCCCCCTTAGTTTTGTTTAAGAGATGTAATTTTATATTATTTTCTAATATTCGTATTTTCATTTTAAGTTCATTAAATGCTAATAAATTAGTGTCTTTTAAGGTATTATATTATATTCATCTTCTTCTAAATTACAAAAGATTAATAAGGTTTCTTTTGTGGCAAGTTTAATATTATTTTCTTTACAATATTCATCAAATTTTGTTAATTTTTGCTTTATTTTTGTTAAATTTGCCATTATTCATCACTTTTTATCTACTTTTGCCATTTTTTTACCTCTTTTGTCATCACCATTCTACAAAAAAATATAAAAAAGTAAAATAAAAAAAGACTTTTTTAAGCCTTCATTTTTAGTAATTTTTAAACAAGAGATTAAGGGTTGATTAATCTTATTTGTATTAAATTACATAACCATCCTAACATCTTTTAATAAAATGTCAACAAAATTTTAAATTTTATGATAAAAATATTTTCAGAAGAGGTTGGTTAAATCTTATGAAAAAAAAAAATAAAATAAACATTTTAGTCTTCATGAAAGATATAAGTTAAAAGAATATTTAATATCAGAAACATTTAAAAAGAAAAATGGTACACCTAATTATTCTAAAATAGCAAAAGTAATGAATAAGAGTCGTAATACTATTAGATTAGAGACTCAAAGACTTGGTGAAGAATATAATCCTGAAAAAGCAAATGATGATTATAAAAAGAAAAGAAAAAAATCTATTAAATATAATAAAATTTCAACAAAAGTTGTAAATTATGTAAGAAAAATTTTAAGTAAAAAAATTTATTCACCAAGATTAATTATTTATGAATATGAAAAAAAATATAATGAAAAGTTTCCATTTTCACATATGACATTTTATAAATATATTGAATATGGAGTTTTTGATGATGAAAATAATGAAATTAAGAAAAAATTACCATTTAAAAGTAAAAAATATAAAACAAAAAAGAGAAAAGATGATCGTGGTCAATTAACTAATATTAGATTTATTGATGAAGCAGAACATGAAAAGGGAACTTTTGGTTGATTTCAAATGGATTGTATTGTTGGAAAAGAACATCAGTCTGCTTGTTTAACTTTTACCGAAGAAAAAAGTTTATATACGATTTGTTTTAAATTAAATCAACATAATTCAGAAGAGGTTAATAAAGCTCTTAAAAGTAT
>NZ_PUUH01000053.1:0-22522 GCF_002968355.1 Spiroplasma sp. ChiS
TATTAAAATAACAAAAATTAAGTCTATATCAGCGTTGAAATAACCAAAAAGAATGATTCTTTTTTAGATTTTGGAAAATATCAACACTGATAAAGGGTTTAAATATTGTGAAAACCGTAGAAAGGAGCATATTATTATGCAAGAACTAACACAACAAACAGAACAACTCAATTATCACTTTGTTGAGATAAATGGGTTTAGTTATAAAGTGATTAATCAACTTGATGAAAATAAACATATCTCTAATTTTTACTTACCGAAAAAATGTGTTCGCCAACACCCTACCCGCCAAGATAGTTATAAAGTCAAAATTTATGACAAATTTATTTGTGTGCCTAAAATAATGTGTTTCTTAGACAAAACTGGTAAATACTTTTTGGTTGGGGTTGATATGTATTTTACCTACTGAATTTATAACACGCGTGATAATAACAAATATCGCTTGGCGGGTTATCAAGCAATTAATGACACAGCAATTAAAGAATTGCATTATTTAACTGTGGCACAACGCAAATACGAAAAAGAACAAGCAACTAACCCATTTTTAAGTGGGTTAACTTACCAACAAGCACGCAAACAAATTTGCGCTGAAAGCAACAAATTAAAAGCAGAATACCAATCTTTCGTAAAAACTAAGTATTCTGTTAATTCCAATAAAAACCGAGCAAGAGAAAATAATTCTCTTGTTGATAATTATAACACTGTTTACGAAAAAAACAAGGGCGCCCCACCAGAAATGTCCGAAGAAGAACTTAATGAGTTATTAGGGGAGTTAGACAACCTAGACTAACTCCCCTATCGAGTTCTTCACCCCCTACCAACAAAGCACAGAACTTGCATAAAACCACAGAGTAGCAAGACAACGAATAAACAAAACCAAGATATGGTCTTCATCATATCGTTTTTGCTGTTTGGCAAATCACCAATTTTTATTATACCTTTTCTTCCAATAGAAAACCAAAATAAATACCATTACTATATCAAAACAAAATATTTAATAAATTTTATATACTTTTAAAATATATTTATTAGTATTTTATTCAAAAAATATTAAATATTTAGAATATATAGTATAATTACTGTGTAAATATTTACTGTTTTTAAATACAGTAATATAATCTTGTTTATACTTCGGAACGACAAGCGTGGTTGGTAAGGAATTGCTGATATAGGCGAGTTAGAAAAAATATTGCTGATGATAAATCGTTGGGGATACTTAAATACAGAGCAAATCGGTTTATTAGTTAATAAGAAAAAACGGGCGACCGAAGAACTTTTAAAAACATTACATAAAAAAGGTTTGATAAAAGTTGACCAACATATCCATCGTAATATTTATTATCTTTCTGATAAGGGAAATAATTTTGTTGGGAGTGAACACAAAAAAGCAATTAAAATAAATTGCTATGAACTCCCCCAAAAATATGCTTATCAAATGAATTGTCGCACAAAATAACATTATACATTAGAGGTTGTTATTAAAAATATTGTTGTTAAGATGAAAGTATAAAAATAGAAATATAATTTTATAGTATAAAAACACAAAATGCTTAAATTCCTTGTGTTTCTGTAAATTATTGTATCAAATTTTAATATATCATATCAACCTTTTTAAATTTATGGAAATAATAAGGAAAATAAGTCTATTATTTCTATTTTTATAAAAGAAAGGAATGATATATATGAAAAAACTACTAAGTTTAGTAGGAGCAGGTATGTTAGCAGTTAGTGCTGTAGCACCCCTTGTTGCTAATACAACATACGAACCAAAAACAGAAGAAGTAATTTCATCAGAAGATAAAGTTGAAACAACAAAAGACTTAATTTCAGTACAAGAAGAAACAATTTCAGATCATGGAAAAGGAATTAAGAAAAAAGATTTAACAGATGAGGAACTTCATAAAATTATTGATATTGCTTTAAAAGAAAAAACTCACGAAAAACAGGCTTTAAAACTTGTTAATGAGTTAAAACAATATAATGATTATGGAATAAATGATTATATTGTTAATGACATATCGTCTTCTACATGAAAAATGAGTAATGATGTTTGTAGAGTTATTGATAAATTAATAACTTTAGCTGATTTTTTAACATTAGATAAATATTTAAATAAACTTTTTGATAGTATGGGTGTTACAGGAACTGTTATAAAAACAATTTATGAATTAATTAAAAATAATTGATCTGAAAATAATCCTTTATCATATAATAAAGGTAGTGGAATTGCTATAGATTTTAATTGTTTAATTTATATTCCACTATCTATTAATAAAATATCATCACAATTACTTGTTTAAAATTATCTGTGGGAATAGCAAAATGATGTTATTCCTATTTTTATTGAAGATAAAAATAAAAGATATATAGAAAGTAAAATTATAAATGATACCTATATTGATATAAATAAATTACCAGATATCCCAGAGCAATTAAATAATACAAAGGATTTTAAAAATATAAAACCATATATAAAAAAGGAGCAATGAAAAATTATATTTGAAGGTTTTTATTTACTACCTAATTTAAAAATTATATATTTTAACGCAAAGCATCGGCGACTTTACCCAACACGGCGAAAATGTTAAACGCCAAGCACGGGGAATAATTGAACAGTGTACTTATCAATTTATTCATCACTTGAATTCAATTGGGTTGCAAAACTATACTGAATTATTGACTGATAACAATATGATAAATGCGTATGAGAAAAATGTTATTTTAACTCCTAAAAAGGGCTTGTGCTTATTTAGTATTAATGATAAGCGGTATATTTTGCAAGTTATCGCAACAACCGAAGAAATCAAAGTAATTGAAACACAAGAAGACATTAATAACTTAGGAAAGGAAATATATTTTATGGAAAAAAAGCAAAGCAATTGAACAACAGTTAATATTATGGCACGCAGAAAACTAAAATGCGAAACCGAAAAAGCAGTTTTATTTTCTATCCCCAAGCATAAAGGTTTATCGGTGTGAATTAGTAAAAAATGCATTCACGGTTCGCGGAGTGGTAAATCACTTGTTGTTGGTATCAAAAGCACAGATGAATATATTATCTGATTATATGATAATGACGCTAAAATACATATCAAAAGTGAAATTTGGCAAGGACAGTTTTTTAAAATATCGCACAGTATATTTTAAAAAATTTTATAAAAAAAAGATAAAATTTTAATTATTTATAATTCACAAAAATTTAAAAAAAATAGGTTTGTTAATTTTGTTATTTACTTTCTTAATCATTATTTTCAGAGAATAATTTAAAAAAATTATAAATAATAAAATAAACAAGCAAAAATAATTATTCAAATAGTTATTTTATTTGTATTTTTTAAAAAGTTTATAAACTTTAATTATAAAATTTAGATTAAAATTGCTTTAATTTATAATTTAAAATTATTTAATTAATATAAAATATTTATTAAAAATTAAAACAACTAAATAAGTTTATTATTTTCATTTTTTCCTAACAAGAAAACCAAACAAATAATTGATAATAATATACAAATATAAAAGTAATAAAAAACATATGTTCAATTATTATTATAATTATAAATTTGTGGTATTAAAATTTTAGACATTACTGCGTCACCAAAATAACCCGCTAATCCAGTAAAGCCAGCTGCTGTTGCAGCTGCTTTCTTATTTGTTAATTCAATTGCGGTTGCCCCTATCAATGATTGAGGAATATAAATTCCAAATCCCGAAATAATTAAAGAAAAATATAATGTTAACATACTTTTTAAAGGTGCTAATTGAAACATTATTAAACCAATAAGAGTAAAAATTAAACCTATAATCATTACGGGAGCTTTACAATTTTTGAAAAATCACCGAGAAACATAAGCTGATAATATAGCCCCAATCATTCCCGATCATTCAAATACTGATCATAAAATTTTACTATTTTTTAATCTTATATCATGAATATCATAAACAATTTGTAATGACCATGATGAAATTCCTTGTCGTAAAACATAAACTCAAATATTAGTACAAGCCAAAATTCAAATAAATTTATTTTTTAAAACATATTTTGTAAAAATTTCTTTTCAATTAATTTCATTCTTTTCTTTTATGTTTTCTGGTATTCCTTTTCATTTTTCAATTGTTGGCAATCCTTCACTTGTTGGACGATCTCGTAGTCCTCAAATGATTATAGGAATAAATAACAAAGCAATACAACTTGGAATTCAATAATATAAACCAAAAATTTTAGATTCTGGATCTAATATTTCAATTAAAGGAATTATTATTAAAGGTAATAAACTACCACCTAAACCATGTCCTATATTTCAAATTCCAATTTTGACAGTGCGTTCTTTATCATCAAATCAATGTGAAAACATTCTTGCTGTTCCCGGCCATCCCATTCCCTGACTTAAACCTAATAATGACATTAAAAAAATCATTAAAACTAATGGAGCAATACTAATCTTACCACTTCAAATTTGAATTACACCGCCTAATGCTAAATTAATAATTACACTAATTATTAGTCCAAAACACACAACAACTCTACTTGAACTTCTGTCAGCAAAATTGCCAATAATAAATTTAGAACATCCATAAATAATAGCAAAAAACATACCAATTAAGGCAAAATGTTCTTTTAACATTAAATTTTCTTGCATTAATTTATTTCCACTTAAATCAAAACTTTTTCGAGTAAAATAATATAATATATAAGTTAAAGAAGCAAAAAATAAAATTTGGTTCCTTTTAATAATAAATTTTTTTCTTATTTGTTTTGAATCACTAAATAATATTTCTTTATCTTTTGGCGGTTTAAACATTTTTTATATCATTCCTTTCTTTTATATAAAAATAGAAATAATAAGCTTATTTTCCTTATTATTTCCATAAATTTAAAAATGTTGATATGATATATTAAAATTTGATACAATAATTTACAGAGACACAAGGAATTTAAGCATTTTGTGTTTTTATGCTATAAAATTATATTTCTATTTTTATACTTTTATCTTAACAACAATATTTTTAATAACAACCCCATATTTTAAAATAAATAAAAATTTTGTGATGAATCACAAACAACGATATCAAAACAAGCAACAAAAAAACCTTATAAAATAAGATTTTTAAGTAGGTATAATAGATTAAAATATTTAAATTAAAATGGTCATCAACTTTTTAAATAATTTGTTGCAGATGAAATATAACTTTCTGTTGTTTTTAGTGTTTCACTAGCAAAATGTTTGACACTATCTCAATGCTGATAAGCATAATAACCACCATAAATTGCTGCACCAATTGCTAATGAAATACCCAAAGTTTCAGCCGCCGTTCCTAAGGAACCAGCAAGAATACTACCATCAACAACACTTGATGTTGGTAATATTTCAGCAGATAATATACTATCTTCTTTAAATAAAGGAATATTTTGTCAAATATTTACTACTTCATAATTACTATTTAATTCTTTAAGAAAAACAGTTTTTATTTCTAAAATAATATTATTTTCTAATTCTATTTCTGAAATTACATTATTTGTAGTAGCGCTGGCTGTTGTTCCTACTCCGCTACTAATAATTCCGATTGAACCTAAAATACTTAATAATGTTCCCATAATTTTATTCCTTCTTTCTATTAAATTATTATTATTTTGATAACGATAATGTCATTTGTAGGTTTTATCTTCCTTATTTATAACTCTTTTTTTAAAAAAAAGCAATAAAAATATTTAAAAAATTAAAACAATCTAAACAAGTAAAATTAAATTCTATGACTTGCAAAATTAACTTAATTTTAAAATTTAATGAATTAGCACAATAAAGAAAATTAAATAAAACAATCTCTTATAAATAAAATTTTAAGATATTGTTTTAATAGATTGGAATAATAATGGGTGTTATAAATATTTATTTTATTTTTAAAAAACGTTACCAAATAGTAAGTTATTTATTAAAAAAATACAAGTTAACCCTAGTTACTTTACTTAGATGTCTTAATTTAAAAATTAAATAAATAAATTTTTAAAAATTGTTATAAATAAGTTAATATTATATTAAAGTATTTTTATTTTATTTAATTTATTAACTATTAATTTCTTTTATTAGCTTTAAAAATTATTATTTATTTATAAAATACTTTAATTAATGAAAGGAATTTTTAATATGTATAGAAATTTTCAAAACAATAATTTATTTACAAAAGAAGTAAATATTATTTTTGCTGATAAAGCAGTGTTCAAAACAATTACTGATAAAAACAATATTCAACGTAATTTATTTTCATTTTATGTAAATGATGACGGACAAAATATTAAATGTGTTACTTGAAATGAAACTGCGGATAATTTAAACAAAGTATTTAATAAAGATACTAAAACAATTGAAATTAAATATCTTCACAAAAATAACAAAAACACTGACGAACTTGAATATAGTGTTAGAGAATTTAATATTATCAATTAAATTATGTTATATTAACCACGATGTATATAAAATACATCACCTTTAATAATTTAGGTTTAAATAAAACACCTTAGTAAAATAAGGTGTTTTATTTTTTAACAAAATATTTGATAAATTTATTTATCTGTTATACAATGTAGTTATTAGCATTTAAAAATGCTATGACAATTAAAAACGGAAACACAATGATTTTTGAACAACAACTGTGTTTCCATAGACATCTTAACATATTTTATTTACCTTAGAATATGTTGTATCAATTATTATAATGTTGGTGGAAATGGCGGTATGTTATTTCCCTTTTTATTTGTTACAAAAAGGAGTTGAAAATAAATTATTTAATTTCCCTTGTGGTAGAATAAAAACAACTAAACAAAAACAAAGAAAAATGACTCCCACGTCATTCTTCTATACACCTATTAAGCGGTTCATCACGCCACTTAACTAGGGCTTATTGATTTAACCCTTACCGTTTTATGGTAGGTCAGTTAAATTATAACATTTATTTAATTTTTGTGTATAGGTAGAGTGATAAAAAAGTCATTCTACCTATTTTTTTATTTAAATATTAAAATAACAAAAAAAATCAGTTTATATCAGCGTTGAAATAACCGAAAAGAATATATATTTATTTTGGAAAATATCAACGCTGATATGGGTCTTAAATTCGCTTAAAACCGCAGTAAGGAGGTATTTATATGAGTATTAGTCGAAAAATCAAAAAGAACAAAAGAAAAGACTTATCAGATTACTATGTAATTGATTATAAACAATGATGAAATGACATAAAGTATAGTATAGAAAATAATATCTGCGATATTTGTAAAGATATGATAGTCGGAGAAAATCATTGCTCGTGTAATCGTTTTATCTGTAATGAACATTTTAATTTTGATAAAAATATTTGTCATTATTGTTGTAATCCTGATGAAGTTATATCTCATCTTTGAGAATTTAGAAAATTTCAAGAAGCAAGTGAAGAAAATGAAAATTTACCCTTAGAAAGGAAAACATTATGGAAAATTTAATTCAACAAGCAGAACAAGTTAATTATCATTTTGTCAATTTGCCAACGGGTAGTCAGTTTAAAGTATTTAATCAGTTAGATAATCAAAAACACATGTGTAACTTTTTTGTCCATAAATCAGATATCTACAAACACACAACACTTTCAAATAAGGTTCGTGTTGGAGATAACTTTATTAGTGTTGGCAAAAAAGACATCCGCGTTACCAAAACAGACCCTAATTGGTTTAATCTGGGGGTGCGTGTTTTTGGAACATATCATATTTATTATGCCGATGGAACGCGTATCAAAGCTACTGGGTGGGATGCAATGATTAAAACTAATATGTACAAATTCCATCACTTAAATACGCTGCGCCGTCAATTTGAAAAATGACAAGCAATTGAACCTCGCCTTCGTAAGTTTAAAAACCGCGAAGAATTTTTGGCTGACATTGATAAAAAATATCAAACTGAACTACAAGCAATGGCCAAACAAAAAGCAGAATACCAAGCTTCAATCAAAGCTAAACATTCTGCTACACACGCCAATAATCACAATAGAGAAAATAATTCTCTTGTTGATAATTATAACACTGTTTATGAAAAAAACAAGTGCGACCCACCAAAAATGTCCGAAGAAGAACTTAGTGAGTTATTAGTGGAATTAGACAACTTAGACTAACTCCCCTATCGAGTTCTTCACCCCCCCTACCAACAAAGCACAGAACTTGCATAAAACCACAGAGTAGCAAGACAACGAATATAATACTAAGATATGGTCTTTATCATATCGTTTTTGCTGTTTGGCAAATCACCTACTTTTATTATCCATTTTCTTCCAATATATTCCCAAAACTATTCCTATACTATACCAAAACTAAATTTATTTAATAAATTTAGCAGTAATTTTATTTTAAAAACGATAAATATATTAAAATTTAAGATATAATTACTATGTGAGTATTTACTGTATTAAAATACAGTATTATAATCTTGCTTATGCTGCGGAACAAAAACATTAAGCCGAAACCCCGCACTCCCAATGTTGTTGATAGCACGGGGTTTCGGCTTAATGTTTTTGTTCCGCAGTGGTGGGTTTTATTGGTTATGTTAATTGCAATTAACATAACCAATAAAACCCACTTAGTTCCTTTTTTCTTTTTGCCCGTGCCCTTAAAAGAAAAAAGCGAACACAAAAAAGAAAAAAACCCACCCGGTTAGTAAGACAAGCGTGATTGGTAAGGAATTGCTGATATAGGCGAGTTAGAAAAAATATTGCTGATGATACATAATATTCAGTTATTTTTAACGATTTATTAATAAAATATTTGGTACTATCTCAATGTTGATAAACATAATAACTATGTGTGAAAAGAGTTAAACACATATGAAATTTGAAACAAATAAAAAAAATAAATTTTCATTTATTTTAAAATATGGGGTTGTTATTAAAAATTTTATTGTTAAGATAAAATTATAAAAATAGAAATATAATTTTATAGCATAGAAACACAAAATGCTTAAATTCCTTGTGTTTCTGTAAATTATTGTATCAAATTTTAATATCATATCAATTCTTTTTAAATTTATGGAAATAATAAGGAAAATAAGCCTATTATTTCTATTTTTATATAAAAGAAAGGAATGATATATATGAAAAAACTACTAAGTTTAGTGGGTACTAGTATGTTAGCAACTAGTCCTGTAGCACCTCTTGTTGCTAATACAAAATACCAACCAAGCACAGAAGAATCAATTTCATCAGAAGATAAAGTTGAAATAACACAAGAAAAAAATGGAAATGATGAATTACCAATTCCTAATGTAGGTAATTGAGATTTATCAACCGGACCAGGATATTTTGAATATTTTTGATATTGTCTTAATTATTTGCATAATTTGAAGGATCCTACACATAAAAATAATATAGATCCTAATGAGTATTGAGCAAATAAAGCTTCCAGTCCTTATTGTCTTTTTACAGATAGTTATTGATGAGATGAAAATGAGCAACAAAATTGAGTTGAACAAGGTAAAGGTATTATTAATATACCAAAAATAACAAATGAAAAAAAAGATGAACTTGATCATGCTCATGATGCTCTAATAAATAAAACTGATGAAGCACAAAATTTATCCACATCTTCTTATACTCACCAACAAACAGTAGGGAATTCTTTAACATTAGGAGCAAAAATAAGTACTACATTTGAAATTAATGCAATTATTGAAAATACAAAATTAACTGCTGAAATTAGTGCATCTGGTACATGAACAGATACTGTGACAGATACTTATAATGCAACTACTCAAAAAATAAACGTACCAGCTCATTCTGAAATTGATGTGGATTATTTTTTCTATAAAACAGTTGATCAAGTTGATACATGAGTATATCAAAAATATAATACAGACCAGTATTTGTATTTGGTTATTCCCTATGAAGGAGATAATGTTGCGTGCAATCTTTCTGTACAAAGAATATTTGATATGATGAAACAATATGAAAATACAGATTGAATTTTTAATATTCTAAACGGATATGTTAAAAAATTCAATGGAGATTTTTATATTAAAACACTACCAATTTCATATAAACATGATGGAACAGAATTTGATGTAGTTGTTTTTCCTGCAAAACCAGCACTTAATCAATAAACAAATTAAAATATAATGTTATTGATATTTTTTAAAACCCTTATAAAATAAGGGTTTTTTGTTGCTTGTTTTGCTATTGTCCTCTGTGGCGCATTGAACATTATTTTCGCGGGTAAATGGCAATAAAAAAATAAAAACTTGATTTTAATAAATTTTATTATATTATACTATTAATACTAAATTTAGTATTAATAGTATAATATAATAAAAACTTGATTTTAATAAATTTTATTATATTATACTATTAATACTAAATTTAGTATTAATAGTATAGAAAGGAAACAATATGCCCAATAAAATAAATAAATTAATAAAAGAAACCATAAATAATAATGATATATATAAAAATAATTCTAGTTTTAAAAATGTTAAAGAGTTTAAAAAAATAAATGAAATTAATGTTATGCCTAGAATGTTATGTAATGTGGAATTAGTACAAAAATTTAGAAATTTAGCAAAACAGAAACAATGAACGAATACAACTCTTATGAATAATATTTTAAAAGATTATTTTGATAGATTGGAGAATAGTAAAAATGAAGATGATTAGTTTTGCAGTAAAAAAAGGTGGGGTCGGAAAAACGACATTATGCAAAAATGTTGCCTATAAATTATCCCTTGATGGGGCAAAGGTTTTATTAATTGACCTTGACCCCCAAGCAACCTTATCAACCAATTTCTCAAATAATAATTATGATTATAAAAAAAATATTATACCTTTAATTACAAATGCAAATTTAATAACTGTTGATAAAATTATTCAATCAACAAAATATAAAAATATTGATATTATTGTTGGGGGAGAAGAAATAAATTCAACAACAACTTTAATAAATACTTTTTATAAAACTGAAAAAGATAAATATTTATTTGCTGATTTAATTTATGAAATTAATGAAGAAATATTGGATTGTTATGATTATGTGTTGATTGATTATCCCCCAACAATACAAGAGTTAGGAATAAGTTTTTTGATGTTATCTGATTTAATAATAGTACCGTTAACTGATGATGGAGGTTGTTATAAAGGGGTATTAGATTTAAAAAATACTTTAAATCATATTGCTAAAATTATTAATAAAAAACCACCAAATATTAAGATTTTATTAAATAATGTAAAAAATAATGATGTTACAGAAACCATTTTGGAATGATTAAAAAATGATAATCTTACTCAATATTTATTAAAATGTGAAATTAAACACTCAGATACTTTTTCAAAAAACACAGTTAAATTAGACACAATATGGACTAACCCTACATATTGGCGACAGAAACAAGCATACGAAAAACTCATCAAGGAAATCAAATAACAATGAAAATAGATGAAAATATTTGTTTAGTTCCATATTGTCAAGAAAATAATTCTATTATTGAAATAGATAGTCCTTTTTGTATAGAACACTCAGAAAAATTTAAAGACTTTGCCAAAAACTATGATGGCAGAAATCAAATAAAAAATATGTTAAGAACAGATATAAAATTATCAAATGAATTAATTATTAATATGATATCTTGTTTTTGTGATGAAGAAGAAAAAAAATATCAGCAATTATGAATGAATTAAAATTGTGAAAAAATAGAAAATAAAGAGACTATCAATCATAATTTAATGTTTGTCGATGTTGATTTACAAAAATGCTTGAATTGTAGTTTTACGATTCAAAAAATCGATGATGAGTAATTTACGATTAACAGAGGGGATAACAACTGCGGGGAATAACTGTATTGTCAATAAAAATTTTTATGATATTTTATATATATAAAAAAATAACAAAAATATAAGAAAGAAGTGATATATATGAAAAAAATACTAAGTTTAATTGGAGCTGGTATATTAACAACTAGTGCTGTAACACCTCTTGTTGCTTGTACTCCAACAAGAGTAGCAACAAATGAAGAAATAGCAAATAGAGTTGCATATCTATTTACACATGAATCAGTTACAAATGCTTCTGAGAAAAAAATAACTTTTGAAGTTGATAAATTACAATCTAAAGATTTTTATTTAAAAAAATTAAAAGAATTAATTCCAATAAAAATATCAGATTTTTATGATAAACATTTAGTTGTTGGTGGTGAATACCATGTTGATTATGATAATTTTAATAAAACAAAAGTAAGTTTTTATAATGATGAAAATAGTCCAGAAGATTTTTTTTGACTTAAAAATAAAGTTAATTTTTATGTTCAATATAATGAATTTAAATAAACCAATAAACCAATACAAATAACAATAAACAGAAAATTAGATAGTAAAGATAGACCTGATAGAATTGATTTAGGTACAATTATAAGCCCAAATACTAAACCAACAAAAGATGAACTAATAAATAAAATTATACAAAAAAGTGATGAAAATAATTTTATTAAAAATTGAATACGAAATTATGACTATGTTTATAATATAAATAATATAACTGAAACAACAGCTAGTATTTATTTTAAAATAAATTTGAGTGAATTATCTAGTTGAAGCATTAATATACCATTAATTTATACAATAAGTATTATACAATAAGTAAATAATTATAAAATATCTTGGTAAAATAAAATTATGTTATAATTTGTTTACCAAGATATTTCTATCTTTGGTACTTACTTTGTCCAAATGTATCAAATATAGCAAATATAAAATCTTCTCTTTTAAAATAAAAAACTAGATATAAAAATGTATATAGTGTATAATAAAAAAAATAAATAAAACAAATTAAAATTTGGTGATAGTAATTTATTGTTCAGATAAATTACTATCGTGGAAACACTAGTTAACACCTAGCGTTTCCACAGACAATTTTAACATATTTTACTGGGGTATTTTGTTTGTCCTTTTGATACTCTTGTGAAATATGTTAGAAATTGCTTGTGGGAATAGTGCGGTTGTGCTATTCCTATTTTTATTGTTCAGAAAGGAATACAGAAATGAAAAAATTATTAAGTATCTTAACAATAACTATGCTTCCGAGCGGCAAGTTATTTATTAAAAATACAAGTTGACCCCACTTGTTTAGATGTTTTATTTCAACACTTAAATAAATAAATTATTTTAATTTATAAAAAAAATATTATAATTAATAACTAGGGAGAAAAAATAATGAAAAAAATTTTAATTTTCTTAAGTGCAGTTAGTTTAACTGTAACCGGCGCAAGTAGTGTTATTGCTTGTAAAAAAACAAAAGAAAAACAACATGAAAAAAGAACAAAAGAAAAAGTATTAATGCCAGTTGTTGAAAAATTAATTCTCACAAATTTAACACTAGTACAACCACCAAATTCTGTAAAAAATAAAAGAAGTATTAATTTCGAAAAAGAATTTAATTTTTATAACGGGTTTAAAAAACCAATAATTAATTTTGATAAGATAAAAAGTAAAATTATTTCATTTTTTAAAGACAATTATAGCAATGATTATTTTATAACAGATAATGGATTATATTTTTTAAAAAATAAAAATAATAAATTAATAAAAATTAAGAATATTAATAGTTCAAATATTTGGTATATAAATTTTGATTCAAAAAATAATATGTATTTTTCTATGTATAGTGTTTCGCTCGGTTCTAGTGGTGGAGATATATATATGTTAAAACATAATGAAACTACTGCACAAAAAATTAATGGAATAAATGAACGTATTTTTAATATTAACATTGATAATAATAACAATGTTTATTTTGATTCAAATAATGGGTTGTATATTTTGAAATCTGGTGAAACAAATGCAATTTTAAATAAAGATATTAAAAAATATGGTTTTTATAAAAAAACATTAGGGTTTGATGAAGAAAATAATTTATATTTTACAACTTTGAATAATACATATGTTTTAAAAAATAATGAAAATGAACCAAATAAAATAGATAATTTAAATGATGAAGTTACTTCTTTATTTATAAATAAAAATAAAGTTTATTTTGCTACTGTTAATGGAGCCTATTTTTTAAAACAAGGTGAAACAACAGTAACAAAAATAAACGGTATAGAATTTTTAAATAAAAATAATAAAGTAAATTATTTTTTATTTGATAAAAAATATATTTATATTGGTTGTTTATATAAAACTTATATTTTAGATTATAATTACAAAATTATAAAACTACTTCCTAATTCACATTGTTATATTTATAACAATAATGGCAAAATTTATTTTGGAACTGGTAGAGGAATATATAAGTTTAATCCAAATACAATGAAATACCAGAAAATAAAAATTAAGAATATTAATAATTTATATGATAGCGATGATGAAATTATGGATATTTATTATATTAATGATAATATTTATTTTAAAGAATATACACGACAAAGCATTAATTTTTATAAAATTAATAGCAACGATCTTGCAGAAAAAATAGATAACCTTGATAAAATATTAATTCAATAAATAAAAAATATAGTTTTTATAAAAAAACATTAGAGTTTAATGAATAAAAAAAGGAACTACAAATTTATTTTTCTATTTATCATAAAAACTTATAACAAATTATTAAAAAACCACACCTATAAATTAGATGTGGTGCAATAACATTAGTAAGTGACTTCTTCTCTTACTGCTTCTTAAATTTTATATAAAGTGATAGTAATTTATCTCGAAAATAAATTACTATCGTGGAAACACTAGCTTGCTACTAGCGTTTCCACAGACAATTTTAACATATTTTACTGGGGTATTTTGTTTGTCCTTTTGATACTCTTGTGAAATATGTTAGAAATTGCTTGTGGAGATAGTGCGGTTGTACTATTCTCTTTTTTATTTAGAAAGGAAAACAACAATTAAAAATTACTAAGTATTTTAACAATAACTACGCTGACAGCGAGCATTACCGCCCCGTTGCTTGCCAACACACCCGCAACCCGCACCTTGACATCTAAGTCAAATAATGCCTATCTACCATTAAAACAAATAAACGGAGTTAATGATAAAGTTCAATCAATTACAATTGATAGTAAAAATAATATATATTTTGGCACAGGTGAGGGTGCGTTTGTGTTAAAACACGGTGAAACAACACCAACAAAAATAAATGGAATAAATGGAAATATAATTTCGCTTGTTGTTGATAGTGAAAATAACATTTACTTTGGTAAATTTGATGGTGCATATAAGTTGTCTGCGGGGTCAAACACACTAACCAAAATAAATGGAATAAATAATAAAGTTAATTCAATTACAATAGATAAAACAAAGTATCTTTATTTTGGTACTGAACTGGTGCATATATAATACATTCAGCATTAACATTGTTGGAATGGGTAAAAACACAAAGTAAGTTTGCGTTGGTTGATAGTACAAGAACGCAAACTTGGACTCGCTCCGACCTGCTTAGTGTGGACGGGGAGTTAAACATTGATATTGCCAACCCCAACATTGATAAATTTATTTTTGATAATGTCCAACAAGCACAAACAAGCAAACAATGAAAAATCAATGTTAAACCCGAAATTGCACCGAGCGACCATAATTTACAAGTAATGCTTACTTTAGATGGTAAACAATATACGAGTGAAATTATTGTTTCTATGCAAGCAAAAATAGACCCACCAACACCAAGTAAGCAAGAAAATTTAAGTGAGTTAATTAAAACGACTGATTTAGGTAATATCATCAATAACAATGATGACACTATTTTTGCAGCCGTTAATCAAAAAAACCACAATGTTATTGATGATTTTTCGCAAATTGAAATAACCAAAAAAGATAATCATTCTGCAACTTTAACCGCGAAAAAAGATAGTAAAAGTTATGCGGGTTCGGTTGATATAACTTATAATGTTGTTTCAGCAACGATAGTTGACTTAAAGATTGATGTAACAGCAACATCATCAACCGCAACGGTAGTGAAAGATTATCTTGGTCAAATTGATACAATTAATATCACAAACCCAGTTAACACTTTTTACTATGCAAGTAGTGAAAGTATTATCACAATGGTTAAACCAACACCAAGCAGTGTGATAACTGGCGTTGTCTATGGTTGTGATGATGAATGAAATAAAACATCACAATCAAGCACGATTGACTCAACAAACGGGATAAAACTTGATGGGTCGCAGTTAGCAACAACAAATGGTAAATATGTTGTTGAACTATCTGATAATCTAGGTCATACTGAAAATGTTTATTTACAAATAAACGAAAATAAAAAAGATATCAAAGAATATTGAAATACGGATAATGGCAAACAGTTTGAAATATGAGCGAAAGCAATAAGATATGGTCTTTATCATATCGTTTTTGCTGTTTGGCAAATCACCGATTTTTATTATACCTTTTCTTCCAATAAAAAACTAAAATAAATACCATTACTATATCAAAACAAAATATTTAATAAATTTTATATACTTTTAAAATATATTTATTAGTATTTTATTCAAAAAATATTAAATATTTAGAATATATAGTATAATTACTGTGTGAATATTTACTGTTTTTAAATACAGTAATATAATCTTTTTTACACTGCGGAACACAAACATTAAGCCAAAAACCCACCCGGTTAGTAAGACAAGCGTGATTGGTAAGGAGTTGATGTTATGGGGGAACAAGAAAAAATATTGCTGATGATAAATCGTTGGGGATACTTAAATACAGAGCAAATCGGTTTATTAGTTAATAAGAAAAAACGGGCGACCGAAGAACTTTTAAAAACATTACATAAAAAAGGTTTGATAAAAGTTGACCAACATACCCATCGTAATATTTATTATCTTTCTCATAAGGGAAATACTTTTGTTGGTCGTGAACACAAAAAAGCAATTAAAATAAATTGCTATGAAATGCCCCACCAAGATATGATGATTAAATGACTTTGTAGTCAAACCGATATCGAGCACTACCAAACAGAGCGGGATCTCAAAATGGAAAATGGTAATCTCAACGCCTACCCTGACTTAATTATTTATAAAACTGATGGAACAATTCAATTAGTTGAGTTTGAACGCACACGAAAAACCCCCGAGCGGTTTAGAAAAAAACTTGATGGTCTCCGCAAATACTATAAAGACAACTACCAAGTCCACTGAATTACCCCAACTCAAGCCGTCGCTAACTGAATTGAAAATCAAATCAATAACTATGCGTGACAAGAACTAAACACCTACGAAATCTGAAACAACAAATAATAAAAAAATAAAATAAATTTTTATTTATTTTAAAATAGAGGTTGTTATTAAAAATATTGTTGTTAAGATGAAAGTATAAAAATAGAAATATAATTTTATAGCATAGAAACACAAAATGCTTAAATTCCTTGTGTTTCTGTAAATTATTGTATCAAATTTTAATATATCATATCAACATTTTTAAATTTATGGAAATAATAAGGAAAATAAGTCTATTATCTCTATTTTTATAAAAGAAAGGAATGATATATATGAAAAAACTACTAAGTTTAATAGGAACTGGTATGTTAGCAGTTAGTGCTGTAGCACCCCTTGTTGCTAATACAACATACGAACCAAAAACAGAAGAAGTAATTTCATCAGAAGATAAAGTTGAAATAATACAAGAAAAAAATGAAAAATTATCAAATGTAAATAGAAAAAATTTTAATTTAACAAATTTAGTAAAAAGTGAAAAAACAATTATTTCAAGCACAATTGATAGTGCAGGAAATATTTATTGGGCAACTTTTGATAATGAAAGTATTACTTTACCTGGAGAAAAAATATGAAAATATAATATAAATACAAAAGAAAAGAAAGTTGTTTGAAAAAACAAAAATTTTAAAGTAGATAGTTTTCAATTAGCTGTTGATAATAGAAAAAATTTTTATTTAGGTTCTAGTGGTGGAGTAATAATTCTTAATAATGAAAGCCAAGCACAGCAAATGCCACTTGTAGAAGGAAAAACAAATTGTATCTTTGTTAAAGAAAATATAGTATATGTAAGTACAATGGATGGTTTATATAAATATGATATAGAAAATAAAAAAACAGGAAAAATAATCTTACCAAATAATTTAATCATTGATACCATTTATTTTGATGAAAAAAATAATCTTTATTTTGGAATTTATAAATCTGATTTTGCTGGTGGATATGTATTAAAAAATGGAAAAAATAATATAGAACCTATTTTAGGAAATAAAGATTTTAATAAAGATATTACTTATCAAATTATTGAAATCAATAGCGACCAAATATATTTTAATGTTTTTAGTACAAGTGAAAAAAATAAATTGTTTAAAATTTTTTTAGGTAAAGAAAATAAAACAAATTATTTAATAACAATTCCTAGAAATTCTTTTATTTTTAAAATAGATAATAAAGAAACCGGACTTTTATCGGAAGAAAAAAATAATATTAAAATATCAATTTTAGAAGAAAATAAATTTATTAAAGAATTATATAAATTTAATAGCATTTCTTTTAGTAAATTCCATATAAATAAATTTATTTATTTAATTAATAATAATAATATAAATCTTATTAGTTGATAAAAATGTATGATTTTTGCAATAATTTATAATATTATTTAATGAAAATAATCTTTAAAAACCTTATAAAATAAGGTTTTTTTGTTGTTTGTTTTGCTATTGTCCTCTGTGGCGCATTGAACATTATTTTCGCGGGTAAATGGCAATAAAAAAATAAATATTAATTTTATCGTAATTATTTTATATAAATAATTATATTTACTATTTAAAGTATAAATAATTATGCCAAATATAGATAAAGAAAAAACAAATATAACCAAATGAGCGATTATTAGATTATCACGCTTCAAAAGGTTTTTATAAAATCGACCAACATACAAGAAAAAACATTTATTATCTTTCTCATAAGGGAAATACTTTTGTTGGTCGTGAACACAAAAAATTAATTAAGATAAATTGCTATGAACTCCCCCACCAAGATATGTTGATTAAATGACTTTGTAGTCAAACCGATATCGAGCACTACCAAACAGAGCGAAAGCTCAAAATGGAAAATGGTAATCTCAACGCCTACCCTGACTTAATTGTTTATAAAACTGATGGGATAATTCAATTAGTGGAATTTGAGCGCATACGAAAAACCCCCGAGCGGTTTAGAAAAAAACTTGATGGTCTCCGCAAATACTATAAAGACAACTACCAAGTCCACTGAATTACCCCAACTCAAACCCTCGCCAACTGAATACAAAATCAAATCAATAACTATGCGTGACAAGAACTAAACACCTACGAAATTTGAAACAACAAGGAGTAATTTTTAGGCGAGCGGTTGATTTATAGTAATTTACATAAAATTTAAAAAATCACCGCGAAACCAGTTTAGTAAAAATAATAAAATTATGGTAAATTTAATATGTATATGATTTTAAAATTAGTTTTAAAATAAATTACTTTAATTATTTAAAATAATTAAAATTTAATAGAAAAATAAATAATATGAAATTTACATCAGAAATAAAAAAAACTGAAAAAAACATATAAATCAATTAAAAAGGGTCTTAATTCTTTTTTAGGGATACTTGGTTTTAATAAAAAAGAAAGTTACGATTTATCACAAAAAATTTCTGAAAAAATTCACAAAGAAATATCAGAATATTATAAAAACAAAGGTGTTGATGAAAAAACTAAAAAATCATTTGATTTAGTGATGTTAGAATTGAAAAGGGAAAATAAAATGAAAAATCAAAAAATGCAACCATTGACCCCAACACCAGTGTCTAAAAATAATAATCTTAATGCAGATTTGGATAAAAAAATCGTGCAGAAAAATATAAGGATATTAATACTGAATTTAACCAATTATTAAAACCAGTTTCAGAAGATTCAGTAAGTTTATCTAGCTACCATTCGGCATTAGATTCAGAAGAAATTGAAAATGAAAGAGAATAAAAACTCTTTTTTATTTTGTATCAATTAAATGAACTAAATACTCGCAATGCTAGTGAAATTATTAACGGTTTACTACAAAAAGATAAGAATACTAATTAATTTTTATGTTAATATTATTTTGTATAAAAAATTTATTAAATATTAACTTAGCAAAATACAACAATAAGTTCATAATGAATAACTAATTAAATTTTTTAGAAAAGGAAATAATGACATGAGTAAAAAAAATGTTAGTTTATTTAAAAAACATAATAAAATAGTTAGAAAATATTTCAAAAATGATATTCCAACTTTTATATGATTTATTTTTGATCAAATAATATTTTTAATAATATCTATACTATTTATATTAAATTTGTTTTCAAGTTTAGAGCAAAACATAACCTCATATATAATAATTTGTGGGAGTTTTTATTTACTTTTAAAATTTACTTATACAAACTGAACTACAAAAAATAAATTTTTTAAAAAAATATTTATATTTGATTACAAATTAAAATTAAATAATCAAAAATTTAGAGCTCAAAGAAGTTTAGAATTTGTTCCTATATGATTTTGAATCTGTATAATTTTTTATAATTTTATAATAGTTGTTTTTATAAATTATGAAATAAATAATTTTTTAAATAATAAAATAATAAGTAAAGCATTATTAGAATCAATGTTAAACGTAATGTTAATACCATCTTTTTTAAATTCATTTCAAAAGTTGACTCAATCAGATAAACAAGTTGAATCTAATTATAATAATTTAATTAAAAATCAATATTTTTCAAACGAATCACTTTTTAAAGATGCAAAATTCGTTGAAAATTATTTAAATGTTGAATTTAAAAAAAATAAATTAACTTCAAAAAAAGGTTTATTTATATTTATAAATAGTAAAGATTTAAATGAAAAAGATGTTTTAGAAATTAAAAAAATAAATGAAAAAATTTTAAATGAATATTCTAACCTTTGATCAAATTATTATGAATTACTTGAACAAAATTCAGTAATGAAATTTTCAAGCAAAAGAAATAAAAGGTTATTTTGAATAGAAAGAATATATGATCATATATTTTTAGATTTCTTTAAATTATAAAAAATTTTTAATAACAATTTATTAAAAGATAAAATATTTAACCAAGAAATAGAATTAGGAGGCAATGAAATAGTTATACATTTCAATATAAATATAGTTAATCAAGCAATTCACAATTTAAAAGAACAAGAAATAGATTTAAATTTATTTTAATACTAAGCAATAAAATATTTATTGAACTCCAATTTTAAATGAAACTATTATTGAAAAACACACTATTAAAAATTAATTATTGTGATTTTGATGAAAAGGTCTTATATGAAAGGTTTTTATATTTTTATTTTTCACAACATTATAATTTTATATTTTATATATATTTAACTGTCAACACTTTTGATGAGCTAAGTATTTTAACGCAAAATTTTATTACTTTTTCATATAAATGTTGTATTAAAAATAATACACAAAATGCTATAAAAAATTATTGAATATTGATTTTTCTAAAAATTTACTTAACTATTTTCAAATTAAAAAATTCAATGAACTAGCATTAATATATCTTAGAGAAGAAAAGTTTATTAATTTTTTATTAGCAACAGATGACATTATTAATATTGAAAAAATTATTAAAAATAATATAAAAATATATCAAAAAATAAAAGAAAAGAAAAATGACCCAGCAGTCATTCTTCTATACACCTATTAAACGGTTCATCACGCCACTTAACTAGGACTTATTGATTTAACCCCCACCGTTTTATGGTAGGTCAGTTAAATTATAACATTTTTTAATTTTTGTGTACAGGTAGAGTGATAAAAAAGTCATTCTACCTATTTTTTTATTTAAATATTAAAATAACAAAAATTAAGTCTATATCAGCGTTGAAATAACCAAAAAGAATGATTCTTTTTTAGATTTTGGAAAATATCAACACTGATAAAGGGTTTAAATATTGTGAAAACCGTAGAAAGGAGCATATTATTATGCAAGAACTAACACAACAAACAGAACAACTCAATTATCACTTTGTTGAGATAAATGGGTTTAGTTATAAAGTGATTAATCAACTTGATGAAAATAAACATATCTCTAATTTTTACTTACCGAAAAAATGTGTTCGCCAACACCCTACCCGCCAAGACAACTATAAAGTCAAAATTTATGACAAATTTATTTGTGTGCCTAAAATAATGTGTTTCTTAGACAAAACTGGTAAATACTTTTTGGTTGGGGTTGATATGTATTTTACCTACTGAATTTATAATACACGAGATAATAACAAATATCGCTTGGCGGGTTATCAAGCAATTAATGACACAGCAATTAAAGAATTGCATTATTTAACTGTGTCTGATCGCCGCTACGAAAAAGAAGAAGCAACAAACCCTTTTTTAAGTGGGTTAACTTACCAACAAGCACGCAAACAAATTTGCGCTGAAAGCGACAAATTAAAATAAGAATACCAATCTTTCGTAAAAAACAAGTATTCTGTTAATTCCAATAAAAACCGAGCAAGAGAAAATAATTCTCTTGTTGATAATTATAACACTGTTTACGAAAAAAA
>NZ_PUUH01000054.1:0-2233 GCF_002968355.1 Spiroplasma sp. ChiS
GATAATAAAAATCCCTATTATACATATAAATTTAACTATATTTTCTATAGTTGATAAATCTATATTGTTTATTATTCATAATATTGAGTCTGTTATGAAAAATATTTTTTTAGTAGGATTTAATAAAAATAAGAATATTTCTATTAAGGGTCATACTAGTAATAGATTTGGGAAATAAATTTTTATAATATTTTTTATAAATATACCTACTTTCTTTTAAAACTTGTAAACAGTCTATAGTGTAAAAATATCAATTTAATTATATTTAAGGTATTATTATGGTTTTCTCTCTGTATAAAAATATTTATAAATTTGTTAATTTATTAAAAATTCGAATAATAAATTTAAAAGTTATTATTAAAATTATTATTAGTGAAATAATTGTTTTAATTGGTAATACTATTCATGATAATCAAAAAATAGATGGTATCACATTTGTAAAAAATGAATTTATTATTTCTTCGATATTTTATTTCTTCTTTTTATTTAAAATAATTTATACAGAGAGAAAACCATAATAATATCAACTTAATTATAAACTTATGATTTTATATTTTAATAACTATTGTTAAAAATTAAATAGTATTTTTCAGTGTGCCAATTTTTATTATTTTTATATTTAACATTGTTTATTAACAGTGTTTATTAACAGTGTTTATTAAACATTAAATAAACAATATATTAGCATTATKTATAACATTGTTAATAATCAGTGTTTATTRCAATWAAWAAACATTATATAAACATTATTTATAACATTGTTTATTAAATAAATATTTAGTTAGGAGATGATAAAATTGAGTGATTTTGTTAAGAAAAATCAGAATATAGAAAATTATTTTATTAGTAAGGAATTTATCCCTTTTACAACAGATAAAGCAAGTTTTATTAATTTACCCAATCATAATCGCCATATTGGGTTTTGATTGAGTAATAAGTTTATTTATTCGAGTGAAAAACGTTCGGAACAAGTAGCAATCGGTTTAATTTATGATAATTCTTATCCTATTGTAAAATATGATGAAAATTTAAAACGCCATATTTGAAAGTATTTAACTGGAACAGAATTAATCAATTTATATAATCAATATAAACAAAATTATTTTACTAAAATGAAAAAAGCGTTATTTTTAAGTGAACCTAAAAAAGTAAAAGCAAATAATAACAATAATAATTTAACAAATTGAAGTTTTGAAAAAGAACAAGAATTAATTAATGATTTAGAAAGTTTAAATTAAATGAGTTTATATGATTATTGAGTTCAATTTGTTARTTATATTATTGGTKYAAATGCCCCTGAGTTTTTATATGTTATATCCTTTGTGTTATTTATTGTTTTRTTTTTTGGAATGTTTTTTAAACTTATTCAAAAAATGTGGAGTTTTTAAARATGCAAAATGATTGACAAGAATTCAAAGAGTTTTTTATTTATATTTTTTTGTTTATAGATAAAACGAATGTTGAAAGTATTACAATGTGGAATTTAACGCAAAATGAATATTTAACTTTGATGGTTGGTGTTTGAATTGTGATTTTGTTTTTAACTTGGTTTTTCTTGTGAATGGTTTTTAAAATAGTTGGGTATTTTAAATAATGAAAAAGTTTATATTTTTCTTTAAAAACTATTGTTATATTAGTGGTTYAATGCTTTTGTTTAGTTTAATTGATTTATTACTTTGGWTAATTTCTTTGTATTGTGTTGGTTTAGTATTTTGAATATTATTTGCTTTGCAATGTGTATATTTTGTGTGATGATTGTGARAAAATATTTTTTATCAGTTAAATGCTTTTCGGTTAGTAAATTTTGTTTGAGATAATCCGTTATCGGTAATTATTGGTAAGTTAGGAACTGGTAAAACATTACTTTTAACTTATTTGTCGCAAATTATGAAATTATTGACAGATGAAATTTATAGTAATTATCCGTTAGAAGATGATAAAGTTAAAGTTTTAACATTTAAAAATTTAGATTTTACCGATAGAACAAAACTGGTTCCCTCAGATGATAGTGTTATTTTATTTGATGAAAGTTATTTGTATATTGATGGAACTAGTCCTCACGATGAGAAAAAAGTTCATAGTGGTAAAATACCGTGAATTGTTTTAGCGAGACATTTTGGACATCGTGCGTTGTTTACTGCTCAGCGTGAGGGTATGATTTGAAATAATATTCGCCAGTTAGCAAGTGGGATTATTATTCCAATTTCATTGAAAAAACCCGTTGCTAAAAAAG
>NZ_PUUH01000055.1:0-2180 GCF_002968355.1 Spiroplasma sp. ChiS
ATAATTGCATCGCGGAGATGATTACTTATTTTTTCATTATTATAAAATCAACCTTTACCATATTGATAAGTTAAATTAGTATCTTTATCATATTTTCATAAACAACTATCATTATATTTACTTAAATTTTCCATATTTTTAACAACTGATTTAGTATGTCGTGGGGATACTCAGTTAGATACTCAATTAATAATAGTATAATGTTTCTTTTTAATTTCAATAGCTTCAATAGCACCTAGTAATCGCAATAAATCATCACGGTCTTTTGAACCATTAGCATTTGTTGGTAAACAATTTTCAATGTTTATAATACTAAGAAAATTACAATATTTGCATTTGCATAATATATCTTTTATAAAAGATATGTGTTTTAATCACAACATACTAGTAAATTCGAATTTTTCCTTTAATTTATTATCTTCATAAATAACAATACCAGTAGTACCAGTACCTGATGGGTCAATACCTATTTTTATCAAGTTGCTCACTCCTCATCATTATTAACTGCTGGTACTACATTTGAGATATCTTCTTCTTTAACGACATTATCGTTAGTGTCTGCTATTTCTTGATAAGATGGGGTAAATTTATATTATTTAATAATGGTTCATCGCTCATTTGCYCTTTATTTTTGGCGACATCAATATCTTTAAATGAAATATATTCAAAATTACCATCTTCTTTAATTTCTTTTTCATCTAAATCAATATCAGATATATCAATCCCAATTTCTAATGCTAATTTACGATATAATTTWGCTTCAACCATTTCTTTTGGTCATTTATTTCAAGGTGAATATTCAYTATTACCACTAGGACTACTATTTTTTAAACGATCAATATCTGCTTTTCTTAATAAAATACCTTGATAATTTCCATTTTTATCTTTTGCAAAAGCATAAGCACCAATAATTTCATTATAATCACTAGTATTTGCATTAAAATTAATTTCATGTATTTTAGGACATGAATTTAAACTATCTCATTCAAATTTTTCACCTTTAAATATAATTGCTTTTCTTGGACTATACCCTGCTTCTTCAATTCTTTTACAATAAACTTTACTATCAATAACAGTAGTTAAACTATAAATAATAATTTTTTTATCTTTATCTCATTTTTTAAATGGAATAATATTAAAATCTTTACCAAAAATTAACCCTTTATTACTTAATTTAATAATTCCTAATGCTGTTATTTTAGCATTATCAGCAGTATTAATTAATTGTAAATAACTATTACCATTTTTCATTTTTAATTCTTCAAGTGCTAAAATATTTTCTTTTAAATATTTATCATTAACTTTTAATTCATATTTAATAATTGCACCTTTAATATATTGTTGTAATTCATTTGTCATTTTATTTCACTCCTTTAATTTTTATATTTATTCCTTTAATACCAACTACTTTATTATCAGTATTTGTATCTCATTGTGCTTTAATTGTATTTTTAACTAACTTTTCATTAACAATTAAATATTTAATTAATTGCTTTAATTCATATTGATTAGCATTTTCTAAAAAATCATCATCAATCCCTAATATTTCAATATCTTTTATTAATAATTTTTCTTTTATTAAATTAATACCAACTTTTTTTAATTGTTTTGGTTCTAATGATTTATCAATTTGCACAATTTCTTCCATTACACGAACTTGTTCATCTTGAATTTGGTCTATATCAAGACCCATATCTGGTGTTAAACTATTTGCTTTTTCAATTAATTCTTGTTTTTTTAATTCTTGTTCTTTTAAAAACTCTTGTTGTTTTTGTTTACGAGCTTGTGTTAAATTATTATTAATTTCAACTCTGTATCTTTCAATATAATTCCTATAATTAGTAATTATTTTACCAATTCTATTATGTTCATCTAATAATTTTTGAATAGGTTCTAATCATTCTTTAAAAACAAAATTATTTTTAGTAATAGCACTTGGAATATCTTTTAAATGTACATCTTGATAACCATTTAATGCATAATGATTAATATGTCTAAAAATATATTCAGTTAATTCTTGTTTATTTTCTTCTTTAAATTTTTGAACATTATATGCTAAAATACTTTCATTTTTAAAATTCTCTCCGTTTAAAGGAAATTGAAATGTAATACTATTTACTCTATTTTTTACAATATCATTCATTATTCACCCTCCTTACTAGGTAATTTGTCATATTTAG
>NZ_PUUH01000056.1:0-2126 GCF_002968355.1 Spiroplasma sp. ChiS
ATAAATGGGTTTAGTTATAAAGTGATTAATCAACTTGATGAAAATAAACATATCTCTAATTTTTACTTACCGAAAAAATGTGTTCGCCAACACCCTACCCGCCAAGACAGCTATAAAGTCAAAATTTATGACAAATTTATTTGTGTGCCTAAAATAATGTGTTTTTTAGACAAAACTGGTAAATACTTTTTGGTTGGTCTTGATATGTTTTTTAACTACTGAATTTATAACACGCGTGATAATAACAAATACCACTTGGCGGGTTATCAAGCAATTAAAGACACTGCAATTAAAGAATTGCATTATTTAACTGTGTCTGCTCGCCGCTACGAAAAAGAAGAAGCAACAAACCCTTTTTTAAGTGGGTTAACTTACCAACAAGCGCGCGAACAAATTTGCGCTGAAAGCGACAAATTAAAAGCAGAATACCAAACCTTCGTAAAAACTAAGTATTCTGCTAATAAAAAATCATTAATTAAAGATAAAGAGAATTATTCTCTTGTTGATAAGTTTAACACTGTTTACGAAAAAAACAAGGGCGACCCACCAAAAATGTCCGAAGAAGAATTCACCGAGTTATTAGGGGAGTTAGACAACCTAGACTAACTCTCCTATCGAGTTCTTCACTCCCCTATCAACAAAGCACAGAACTTGCATAAAACCACAGAGTAGCAAGACAACGAATAAACAAAACCAAGATATGGTCTTCATCATATCATTTTTGCTGTTTGATAAAACACGATTTTTTTTCTTTTTTTTCTTCCAATATAAAACCAAAATAAATACCATTACTATATCAAAACTAAATTTATTTAATAAATTTAGCAGTAATTTTATTAAAAAAATAATAAGTATTTAGTATAATTAAATAAATTAATATTAAACTTTTACTAGTTTATTTATTTTTTTACTAGACTGAGGAATAACAAGCGTGATTGGTAAGGAGTTGATGTTATGACAGAAAATTTAAAAATATTAGGTTTATTAAATAAATGAGGATATTTAACAGCAGAACAAATTGCATTGCTGTTAAAAAAAACCGATTGAAAGTGCAAAAACTAATTTAAAAACATTACAGAAAAAACAATTTTATAAAATTGATAAAACTACGCGGAAAAACATTTATGTTTTAACACACAAAGGAAATTCATATTTAGGGCGAGAGCATAAAAAAAGTATCAAAGTAAATTATTATGAATTATCGCACCAAGATATGTTGATTAAATGACTTGTCGCACAAAACGATATCGAGCAATACCAAACAGAGCGGGAGTTAAAAATGGAAAACGGCAATTTGAATGCTTATCCAGACTTAATTGTTTACAAAACTGATGGAACAACTCAATTAGTCGAGTTTGAGCGAACACGAAAAACTCCCGAACGGTTTTTTAAAAAACTACAGAGTTTAGTAGAATATTATAAACAAAATTATACGGTTCACTGAATTACCCCAACGCAAATACTCGCTAACTGAATTCAACGCCAAATTGACAAAGATGATTTTAAAACCGAACTACAACAAGTCATCATCTGATCCACACAATAACTAAACACCTACGAAATTTGAAAAAATCAATAATGATGTTTTAAAAATTACTGCAAGCCCACTTTAATATATAATTAAAATAACATTTTACTAAATGTAATAATTTTTTTGAATGTAAATACAAGCCGAAGAAAAGTAGAATATATTAACTAATTTATGATTCATGCTATACCAGAACCAAAAATATAGCCTATCAATATTCCTATTTTAGCATTGTTAACAATTCCACTTGCCATAAATCTTATATTATTAGCTAATCCAAAAAATGCTGCTGCAGATGAAAAAAAAATAATTAATATAGAACCACAAATTACTGCTCCAATAATTCCTCCCTTAACAACTATATTTAAATTATTTCAATTTAAGTAGTTGTTTACTTTGTTAATTTGGTTACTTATTTCTGTTATATATGAATAAGGTATTCCTTTAGTACTTGGAAAAAAAGAAAAATAACTTTTTTCATCATTGGTATTTAATTGATAATAATCTTGTTTTGTTTTTTCTATAATGTTATTAATTAAATCAAAATTATCAATTATTTTTTCAGAAATAGCATTATATGAATTAGAATTTAATCTTC
>NZ_PUUH01000057.1:0-2102 GCF_002968355.1 Spiroplasma sp. ChiS
TATGGTTAAAGGATTTTAATATTTATTATAATCGATTATATATCTTAGCTAAGGCACACTTCATTTGGTTATTTTTAGTAGGATTTAATAGAAATAAGAATATTAATAACAGTTTTGAACCAAAAATTTTTATAATATTTTTTATAAATATACCTACTTTCTTTTAAAAATTTGTAGGCAGTATATATTTGAACCAAAAATTTTTATAATATTTTTTATAAATATACCTACTTTCTTTTAAAAATTTGTAGGCAGTATATAGTGTAAAAATATCAACTTAATTATATTTAAGGTATTATTATGGTTTTTTCTCTGTATAAAAATATTTATAAATTTGTTAATTTATTAAAAATTCAAATAATAAATTTAAAAGTTATTATTAAAATTATTATTAGTGAAATAATTGTTTTAATTGGTGATACCATTCATGATAATCAAAAAATAGATGGTATCACATTTGTAAAAAATGAATTTATTAAATAGAAAAATGAATTTATTATTTCTTTGATATTTTATTTCTCCTTTCTATTTAAAATAATTTATACAGAGAGAAAACCATAATAATATCAACTTAATTATAAACTTGTGATTTTATATTTTAATAACTATTGTTAAAAATTAAATAGTATTTTTCAGTGTGCCAATTTTTATTATTTTATATATTTAACAATGTTTATTAACATTGTTTATTAAACATTAAATAAACAATATATTAGCATTATGTATAACATTGTTAATAATCAGTGTTTATTACAATTAAAAAACATTATATAAACATTATTTATAACATTGTTTATTAAACAAATATTTAGTTAGGAGACTATATTATGGATATGAAATTTAAAACAACTAAGGAATATAAAAAAATAAAAAAATGATATATTTTAGTTAATTTTGTTGCTTGATTTTTATATATTTTTTTTATAAGTTCAGTTGTGTTAGTTTATGTTTTTATTTTAAATATAAATAATAACAATAAAGAAATTTTTATTTTGGCATTAGTTTCATGGTTTGTTTCTGTAATTTTGCTAATTGTTCTAACTATTTCGGAACATATAGATTTAAATAAAGGATTTAAAAAACAATTAAAGAAAGAAGTTGATAAAATTGAGTAATTTTGTTAAGAAAAATAAGAATGTAGAAAATTATTTTATTAGTAAGGAATTTATCCCTTTTATAACAGATAAAGCAAGTTTTATTAATTTACCTAATCATAATCGTCATATTGGTTTTTGATTGAGTAATAAGTTTATTTATCCGAGTGAAAAACATTCGGAACAAGTAGCAATCGGTTTAATTTATGATAATTCTTATCCTATTGTAAAATATAATGAAAATTTAAAACGTCATATTTGAAAATATTTAACTGGAACAGAATTAATCAATTTATATAATCAATATAAACAAAATTATTTTACTAAAATGAAAAAAGCGTTATTTTTAAGTGAACCTAAAAAAGTAAAAGCAAATAATAACAATAATAATTTAACAAATTGAAGTGTTGAAAAAGAACAAGAATTAATTAATGATTTGAAAGACTTAAATTAAATGAGTTTATATGATTATTGAGTTCAATTTGTTAGTTATATTATTGGTTCAAATGCCCCTAATTTTTTATATGTTATATCGTTTGTGTTATTTATTGTTTTATTTTTTGGAATGTTTTTTAAACTTATTCAAAAAATGTGGAGTTTTTAAAAATGCAAAATGATTGAATTAAATTAAAAGAGTTTTTTATTCATATATTTTTGTTTATAGATAAAACGAATGTTGAAAGTATTACAATGTGGAATTTAAAGCAAAATGAATATTTAACTTTGATGGTTGGTGTTTGAATTGTGATTTTGTTTTTAAATTGGTTTTTCTTGTGGATGGTTTTTAAAATAGTTAGTTATTTTAAATAATTAAATTTTTTTATTATTATGGTTTTCTCTCCTCACAAAATTTTAAAATTTTTTTTGAATATAATATATATTTTCATTACGAATGCAGTAATTATTAATATAAATAATGTTGTAAAAAATATTTCTTTTGCATTTATTTGATTAATATTTTTAAATATTCATTCTACAAAATTAATTGTAGTAATTAATTTTCCGATA
>NZ_PUUH01000058.1:0-2096 GCF_002968355.1 Spiroplasma sp. ChiS
TTAATTTAATGATTTTTATTATAAAACAACTTTTAATAAGTTTTATAATAAGGGTAAATCTGGAGGAACTCCAAGTACAAAAAATAAAGATTTTTATAATGGAGAAATATCATTTTTATCAATTAAAGATGTTACCAATCAAGGCAAATACATTTTTCAAACTGAAAAAACAATAACTAAAAAAGGACTTAAAAATTCTAGTGCTTGATTAGTACCAAAAAATTCATTAATATACTCTATATATGCTTCTGTTGGGTTTCCAACAATCAACAAAATTCCATTAGCTACTAGTCAAGCTTTTTTTCTATGGAAATTAATAATTTATATTTTTCGACAGAATACTTATATTATTTATTACTTAAATTTAAGAAAAAAGAATTAAATAAATTTATTATAAAACAAACACAGCCCAACCTTTCTAAGGAAATAATTAATCAATTTATTTTTAAAATACCTAGTTTACAAGAACAAACTAAGATTGCAAACTTTTTTAGTATTATTGATAGAAAGATTGAATTAATTAAAGAACAATTAAGTTTATTAGAAAAACAAAAACAATATTACTTAAATAATATGTTTATTTAATTTATGGTTTTTATCTAATTTTTATATAAAAATAAAACTTTTACATAATTTTTTGATTTTTATGGTAAAAGTATTAATACCATCAATTATTTTCTACAAAATTAAATGAGATTATTGCTGACATTCATTTTGAATCATTATAAAATTTTACTATCATGCAATGATGATTTAAAAGGAATATAATTATATGTTAAATGTTTTTAATAGTTTTAAAGATATAAACTTTGTTGAAGAAGTAAATATTGATGTTAATTTCATAGGAAAACAAAAATTAAAAGAAAAATATGAAAAAATTGATCAAGAATTAAGAGAGCAAAATCGTAATGGTAAAAATGGTTATATTTTGTGAGGAAAAAGGAAAAAAATGATAAAAACTCCTTTTGGTGATATTATAATTAAAGCTTCCAGATTTGGTTATCGTGATAAAAAAGATAATAAATTCAAAACAACAACTTTATTAAATAAAAAAATTGGTTTAAAAAATAATCAAACAATTATTTTGAGTGTTAAAATAGAACTTTGAAAATTAATGGATAGTGCTAAAAGACAAAGAGATATTATGGATATGTACCCAAAATTAAATATATCTAAGATGACAATCACAAACATTAATAAGGAAATTGATTTTGCTAAATTATTTAAAGAACAATTAAAAACAAAGACTGAAAAAATAATTGTYCAAACACCATATTTGTATGCTGGAGTTGACGATTCTTTTAGTAATTTAACAAAATATAAAAAAATAGAAAAAAATATGTTTMGAACAGCATATTTTCATACTGGKTATGATGAAATAAAAAGYACTAAAAGTAAAAATGTTCTAAAAGATAAAAAAATTTTTATTGTTATGAAATCAGTAAAAAATAAATACTATCTTATTAAAAAATATAAAAAAGAATTTTTACATTTTTTAAATCAAAATTTTAATATTGAAAATTGTAAGTTAACGCTAGCAGGTRATGGAGCAARATGAATCCAAAAATTTGCTAATGAAATTGGTGCAATTTTTATTTTAGATCAATTTTATTTAATGAAAGAATTAAAAACAATATTTCATATGAATAAATTATTTAAAAATGGCAATCCTGATGAAGCAATAAAATATTTAAAAAAATTAATTACAAGAAAAAATATYAAAGAATAYCCATTCTTAAAARATAAAAAAGATAAAATCAAAGATTTCATTAAATATATCAAAAATAATTCTGAGGGTATTAAAGTTTATAAAGAGGATTGATATATGGGGTCTTGTAATGAACCACAAATTTCGCATAATGTAAAATAATTAAAAGGATATGGTGCTAAATCATATAGTGAAAAAGTTTTTAAAAATATGATTGCAATAAAAATGGCGAAAGAAAATGGTGTTAATTTAATTGAGTTTTATTTTAATAAATTAAACAAAAAAATGAAAAAGAATATAATTATTATTTTTGAAGATAAGCATAATCAGCAATTTTATTTTTAATAAATAAAAATGTTGCTCACCAAGCACAATGTTTTGTCTAAAA
>NZ_PUUH01000059.1:0-2071 GCF_002968355.1 Spiroplasma sp. ChiS
TTTTAGTAAAATAATTTTGTTTATATTGATTATATAAATTGATTAATTCTGTTCCAGTTAAATATTTTCAAATATTTCGCTTTAAATTTTCATCATATTTTACAATAGGGTAAGAATTATCATAAATCAAACCGATTGCTACTTGTTCCAAATGTTTTTCACTCGGATAAATAAACTTATTACTCAATCAAAAACCAATATGACGATTATGATTGGGTAAATTAATAAAACTTGCTTTTTTTGTTGTAAAAGGTATAAATTCCTTACTAATAAAATAATTTTCTACATTCTGATTTTTCTTAACAAAATTACTCAATTTTATCATCTCCTCGTCTTACTGGTCTTAACATTGTACCTTTTCTTAATACTCCATTATTAATAATTTCTAACGGTAATAATTGTTTCTTAAATACTGCAACTCTAAATTCTACCTTAATTTCAAAAATATATTTTATATACATAATAATCACAAAAATAATACCTATAAAAGCATATACAGACATAATAATTGCAAATACAAAGTGTGGAAAATCTTTATCATTTCAAATCAATATTGAAAAATAAATAAAAGAACAAATGTTTTTCACTCGGATAAATAAACTTATTACTCAATCAAAAACCAATATGACGATTATGATTGGGTAAATTAATAAAACTTGCTTTTTTTGTTGTAAAAGGTATAAATTCCTTACTAATAAAATAATTTTCTACATTCTGATTTTTCTTAACAAAATTACTCAATTTTATCATCTCCTCGTCTTACTGGTCTTAACATTGTACCTTTTCTTAATACTCCATTATTAATAATTTCTAACGGTAATAATTGTTTCTTAAATACTGCAACTCTAAATTCTACCTTAATTTCAAAAATATATTTTATATACATAATAATCACAAAAATAATATTAACAATAGTTATTAAAATATAAAATCATAAAAATACAAAGTGTGGAAAATCTTTATCATTTCAAATCAATATTGAAAAATAAATAAAAGAACTTAAAAAACCAAAAACCAACAATATACCAAAAAAACAATTAAACTTAATAAAAAATATCTTTAATAAAATCTCTCTTTATTTTTTTATATTCCTTAGTTGTTTTAAATTTCATATCCATAATATAATCTCCTAACTAAATATTTGTTTAATAAACAATGTTATAAATAATGTTTATATAATGTTTATTTATTGCAATAAACACTGATTATTAACAATGTTATAAATAATGCTAATATATTGTTTATTTAATGTTTAATAAACACTGTTAATAAACATTGTTAAATATATAAAATAATAAAAATTGGCACACTGAAAAATAATATTTAATTTTTAACAATAGTTATTAAAATATAAAATCATAAATTTATAATTAAGTTGATATTATTATGGTTTTCTCTCTGTATAAATTATTTTAAATAGAAAGGAGAAATAAAATATCGAAGAAATAATAAATTCATTTTTCTATTTAATAAATTCATTTTTTACAAATGTGATAGCATCTATTTTTTGATTATCATGAATGGTATCACCAATTAAAACAATTATTTTACTAATAATAATTTTAATAATAAYTTTTAAATTTATTATTTGAATTTTTAATAAATTAACAAATTTATAAATATTTTTATACAGAGAGAAAACCATAATAATACCTTAAATATAATTAAATTGATATTTTTACACTATATACTGCCTACAAGTTTTTTCATCTTGTTAACATTATAAATAATAACCAAAATAATTAAATTTATTTAAAAATAAATTTGTAGACAGTGTATAGTGCAAAAATAAACAACAAAATTATTTAATCAAATCACATATAAAAACTAGTGTGCCACAGTTAAAATACATGATAAATAATAAATATAAATACTAAAATCCTTTAACCATAACACGGAAAAAGTTTAAGATTTTAATAATACAAAATATAGCAAATGGAATTAATATAATCCACGCTTTACCTAAGAAAACCATTATCTCAGGTAAAATATTTGTTATACCTTCTTTAACTTTTCATAATGCACTAGTCAAACCAGTTCAAATCCCAGTCATATCCTCAGTCATAGTTTT
>NZ_PUUH01000060.1:0-2038 GCF_002968355.1 Spiroplasma sp. ChiS
AAATATGTAATAGTTGACATATTGATTTTGTTATGTAAAATTAAATTAGAATATTACATATAACATTTAGTTATATTTAAGATTTAAGTATTCAAACCAAAATAAATGGTTTCTTCGCAGGAAACTTTAAATATAAATAAATGTTTTTATTTTGCATTTATATTTATATTCATTTTTAATTATATTTTTCAATTAATTTGTTAATTATTTTTAATTTATTTTCAGCATTTATAATTATTTAAAGTTTTAAACTATATGAAACCTTTATTTACTTAATTAAGTGAAGAAAGGAGTACTTTATTATGTATAAAGTATTATTAGCTCAAATTGATTTTAACCATCAAATGGATAGTAAAGAAAAAGATGGTGAAAAAAATGATAATAAAGGTTTATTTTTTGATATCTTTACCTTTATGCAACTTGATGAAGATGATATGCCAATGCCAGACGAATATATAATTTCGTGGGTTTGAAAAGAAAGTAAATTGGCTAATGAATTACCAGAAATGAAAAAAGGTAATTATTATTTAATTGATATTAAATTTCCGGTTGTCACTGATAGAAAAACAGGAAGAAAATATAACAAAGTAAGTGTTGTTAAAGTTGTTCCTTATGATAGACAACAAGATTTTATTAATAAATATTCTAATAATTCAGCAATAACAGAAAGCAATAGTTAATATGCAACAACAATTATGTATCATTTGTATTAATGATACTGTTTGAGAAAATGGGTCTCGTTATTGTTGAAATTGTGTTAATAAAAATGTTGTTTTAATTAATCAATGTTATTCTAGGTTAGATAATGACTAAGAAAAAAATAGATTGTTATTTATGTAATAGACAAGATATTATTTGTCCTAAACATAAAAAAATTATTAAGGTTAAATAATGACAAAGAATAAAGATAAATTGATTGTTAAATTAGAGGAATTAATGTTAAGGTCATATTTGGTTTCAACAGATGAAATTACTAACGAGCGATGAAAAGTAGTAAAGGAAAATTGGAATGAAAATTAAAGTATTAAATTTTTTAAAAAATAATTGATGAAAAATTTTAATTCATATTTTATGAATTATTTTTGGGGCATTATTAATACCTGCTTGTGTTGATGTTAAAGAATTAGAATTATTTTTAAAAAAATTCGGTTTAATAGCAATTTTAATGGATGTTGGATATTTAATGTTTTGAACATTAATAGGTTCTTATATTGTTCAATTAATTTTATGAATTAAAAATAAAGTTAATAATAGAAAAAATGAAAAGGAGGCTGATTAATTTGGAATATGTATCAGCAGGTATTTTAATATTTTTTATGGTGCCGATTTGTGCTTATTTTATTGCTGGAATTATAAAAATTATTAAAGAAAAAGAAACATCAATAATTTTAAGACAAAGTAAAAAAATTCGAAAATTAAAAGTTGAATTGGAAAAAAGAAAACAAAAGGAGGTTAAATAATATGATTACATTTTTATATATTATGGTGTTTATTACATTATTTTTGGTTTTAATATTTTATATTGCTGATAGCATTGTAGCGTTTAAACATCGCAAAGAAATTAAAAATAATCGTGGAATTATTAAATCGAACAAATAAGACAACAAAAAGTTATTAATTATTAATAAAATTTAATTAGTAATATTTTATATTACTTTTTAACTTTTTAGGGGTTAAAAATATTGATACTAGTTATTAATTTAGAAAGGAAAATATATTTTATGGATGCAGGTACAACAGGAATTATTAAAGCGATTGAGGGTTGAGCCGGAACGCTTGCTAAATGAGCCGGAGGTTTTACAACTTGATTTTTAGCCTTTTTGGGTGCAAACGCTATTTTAATTATTCCGATTGTATTAATGTTCGTTGTTTTAGGGATTGAAACCTTGCGAAAATTAATACACGGATATTAGTAGTTTTTAACCCCTAAAAAGTTAAAAAGTATTGAATATTACTGAAAAGAAAGGAATAAATAAAATGTTAGAAAAAAGTGTCTTTGATATTTATATTGAATTTATGCAGATTATATTTGGTGTAG
>NZ_PUUH01000061.1:0-2023 GCF_002968355.1 Spiroplasma sp. ChiS
GTTTGTATTTTAAGTTAAATGTTTGTTCAATGCAGTGTAACCGAAAGCGAGTTGATTTGAGTAATGTATCAGAAACCAAGTTATAAGAAGAATATTAACATAGAAAATTACTTTATTCGAAGAGAATTTATAGTTTTTAGAACAGATAAAGCTTCATTTATAAATTTACCCAATCATAATCGTCATATTGGTTTTTGATTGAGTAATAATTTTATTTATCAGAGTGAAAAAAATTGTAATCAAGTAGCAATCGGTTTAATTTATGATAATTATTATTCTATTGTAAAATATGATGAAAATTTAAAGCGTAATATTTGAAAGAGTTTAACTGGAACGGAATTAATTAATTTATATAATCAATATAAACAAAATTACTCTACTAATATGAAAGAAGCATTATTTTCAAGTGAACCTAAAAAAGTAAAAACAAATAAAAATAATTTAGCAAATTTAAGTGTTGAAAAAGAAGAACAATTAATTAAAGACTTAAAAAGTTTAAATTAAAATATTTCCCAAAAAGTTTTAAATAATATACAAAGTTTTAAGATTATATATTAAATAGACATAACATATAAAGTTCACTGTATATTTTAAAACACAATAGTATAGTGTCTGCGATCACCTTTAAAGTGAAGCGAAAGGCAAAAGGTGAAAAAATGTTTAAAACAAATTTAGGAAAATTAATAAATGGAGATGCTTTGGAATTTATAAAGACATTAGAAAACGATAGCGTTGATTTAATTTTAACTGATCCACCCTATTTATATAATTTACCAAAAAGAAAAAACGAGCAAATAAATAAAAATAATATATCAAAAAGTATAAATAAATATATTAATGCTATCTATGATAATAATTTGCATAATTCATTTGATATAAATACTTATTTAGATGAATTTTACCGAATTTCAAAAACTAAATTTATGTTAATTTGAATGAATAGACAACAAATTATTGATTATTTAGATTGAGTTCGTAAAAAAGATATGCTTTATGATTTTATTCTTTGAAACAAAACAAATCCAATGCCAACTAATAATCATATTTATCAAGATAAAGAATACTGTATGATAATTTATTCTAAAAAACATCGAATTCCGAATTATAAAAAAGATTATGAAAGTAAAAAAAACAATTTTTAATTATTCAATCGGAAAAAAATTAACGAGACACCCAACAAAAAAACCACTATATATATTTAATCGATTAATTAGTAAATATAGTAAAGAAAATGATTTAATTTTAGATTGTTTTATGGGAAGTGGCACAACCGCGTATGCTTGTGAACAATTAAAACGAAAGTGATTGGGTTGTGAAATAAATAATGAATATTACAAAATAATTAAAAAAAGATTAAAAGATATTCAGTTTAAATTTGAATTTTAAGAGAAAGGAAAGAAAAAATGAATATTGCTTCAATTTTGGCTAAGTTAGAAAAAATAGAATTAGAACAAGAAAAACAAAAACTTTATTTAATTGCATTATCTAATTGTGGTTTGTCTGACGTAGAAAAAACAGAATTATTAAACAACATTAATTTAATTGATGAAGAATATAAACAAAAACAAAAAGATAAACGACAAGCTAAAAAATTGGGCCTTAGTTATGCTAAATATAAAAAAATGCAAAAACAATAATTATTTTTTATTAATTAAAAACATAAATTATATAGCAGTTTTAATTGCGATGATGGTTGTATTATCCCAAGTAATGCGAATACAAATTATTTTAAGAACATCAATTCCATTATTTTTAATTCCAGTTTTTATTAGTACTTTTATTTTAAATTGATATTGATGTTTATTTATTGGTTTTGTTGGTCATTTATTAGTTGATTTATCATTATGAGGTTTTACGCTAGGATCATTATGTTGAAATTTAGGAACTGGTTTATTAGCAATTTTATTAAGGATTATTTATTTAATAAAATGTCATAATTTCTGAAAAATTATCCTACTATTATTAATAAATTTAATAATTTATTTTCCAATTGATTTTATACTTTTTTGATTAAATCTTGGAA
>NZ_PUUH01000062.1:0-2010 GCF_002968355.1 Spiroplasma sp. ChiS
ATGATATTACCTAAATCAGTCGTTTTAATTAATTCACTTAAATTTTCTTGCTTACTTGGTGTTGGTGGGTCAATTTTCGCTTGCATTGAGACCGTAATTTCACTCGTATATTGTTTACCATCCAAAGTAAGATATTACCTAAATCAGTCGTTTTAATTAATTCACTTAAATTTTCTTGCTTACTTGGTGTTGGTGGGTCAATTTTCGCTTGCATTGAGACCGTAATTTCACTCGTATATTGTTTACCATCCAAAGTAAACATTACTTGTAAATTATGGTCGCGGGCTGTCGTTTCGGGTTTAACATTTATTTTTCATTGTTTGCTTGTTTGTGGTTGTTGGACATTATCAAAAATAACTTTATCAATGTTGGGGTTGGCAATATCAATGTTTAACTCCCCATCAACACTAAGCAAGTCGGGGCGAGTYCAAGTTTKSGTTTTSGTRCTATCMACYAASKYAAACTKACTTTGTWGTTTTACTCATGACAAAATGTTTTGTTGGTGATATCAAACTGAGCGGGAGCTGAAATAAACGCTATTGTCTTTATCAATAGTTATTGAAATAATATCACCATCTATGCCATCGATTTTGGTTGGTGCTGTTGACCCCACAACCAACTTATACGCACCACCATTGGTACCATAATAAATGTTATTTGAATTATCAACAGCAAGGGAATAAACATTGGTATTAATACCATTTATTGTAGTTAGTGTGTTTGAACCTTGTTTTAACACAAACGCACTATTATCAGTACCAAAATAAATGTTATCGTTACTATCAACCGCAACAGATAAGACCCTACCATTGATGCCATCGATTTTGGTTGGTGTTGTTGCACCGTGTTTCAACACMAACGCACCATTTAACCCACCAAAATAAATGTTATCCTTACTATCAAATATAACTGATATAACATTTGTATTAATACCATCGATTTTGGTTGGTGTTGTTGACCCCACAACCAACTTATACGCACCACCATTGGTACCATAATAAATGTTATTTGAATTATCAACAGCAAGGGAATAAATCAGTCCATCTATTTCATTTATTTTTGTTGGTGTTGTTTCACCGTGTTTCAACACATAGACACCGTTATTTGTTCCAAAATAAATGTTATTATTTTTATCAATAGTTATGGAATTAATATTATCATTAACTCCGTTTATTTCTTTTATTGGTAGGTAGTCATTGTTTGATTTAGATGTCAAAGTATTAGTTAGTGGTACTGCTGCTAGCAACGGGGCGGGAATGCTCGCTGTTAAAGTTGATATCGTTAAAATACTTAATATTTTTTTCATTGCTGTATTCCTTTCTGAACAATAAAAATAGGAATAGCACAACCGCACTATTCCCACAAGCAATTTATAACATATTTCACAAGAGTATAAATAAATACCCCAGTAAAATATGTTAAAATTGTCTGTGGAAACGCTAGGTGTTAACTAGTGTTTCCACGATAGTAATTTATTGCTACATAAATTACTATCACTAATTTTTTTTAAAAATATTTAATTACATAAATATTATACACTATAAACAATTTTGTTTATAGTTTTTTATTTTATCAAGAGTTTTTTCTATAAAATTAAATAAAAATGAATTTAATTTGTTGTTCTGTATATGATAAAGTTAATTGATCTGTTGTATTTGGTTGATATTTTGTATTAGCAACAAGAGGTGCTACAACACTAGTTGCTAATATACCTGTTCCTACTAAACTTAGTAGTTTTTTCATATATATCATTCCTTTCTTTTATAAAAATAGAAATAATAGGCTTATTTTCCTTATTATTTCCATAAATTTATAAAAGAATTGATATGATATATTAAAATTTGATACAATAATTTACAGAAACACAAGGAATTTAAGCATTTTGTGTTTCTATGCTATAAAATTATGTTTCTATTTTTATAATTTCATCTTAACAAGAATATTTTTAATAGCAAGTCTTATTTTAAAATAAATAAAAATTTATTTTTTTTATTTGTTTCAGATTTCGTA
>NZ_PUUH01000063.1:0-21853 GCF_002968355.1 Spiroplasma sp. ChiS
TTTTTTTAATTTATTTAATTTTCTTTTTCATCATCTTTTTTAATTATGTCATTAATATTATCTTCTTTATTTTCATCTAACAAAATACATTCATTATTAATTTTTTCTTTTAATTTTATCTAACAAAATACATTCATTATTAATTTTTTCTTTTAATTTTAGCATTAGTTTATTAATTTCAGTGAATAAAATTGGTAATCCCAATGTTAAACCGTGAACTATTCAATATGCTAATCGTAGAAAAAATAACTTAGTCTTTTTCTTTTTCATTTTTATTACCATCCTTTTTTGACTGCATAAAAAAGATTGGGGTATAAAAATATAAAGAAATTAAATAAGAATAATTAAACCATTTACTAAAATGGTTTTTTTATTTGAAAAAACCTAAAATAACTAATTGATTCAAAACAAGGACAGCATCTTTAAATATTTATAATTTTTAAAATAATAAAAAAGTTGTTTCCTTTCAGAAAAAACCATATTAAATTAAGAAATTAGTAAATAATTCATATATCTACTTAGTAAAGGTGTTGTCCTTGTTTTGTTTCAGTTAGTTATATTAATAAATCAATCGTTAAATATTAGATTGGAGAAACTAAAAATGGAAAAAATCAATATTATGATTAAATGCGCGGAAAAACAGAATGATTTGAAGATATTTATTATTGAGACATATTCAAAATTCTTCTTAATACTTATCAAAGCTCATTACAAAATTCAACACCTTGGGATTATTCCCTAAGAGCATATAATCCTACTTCAACTACTAATTTTTTATTCCCTAAGAGCATATAATCCTACTTCAACTACTAATTTTATTAAAAATCAAAAATCTTTGATAATGGAAAAAAATATTTTGATACATACCCAGATAGTAAAATAAACTTTGGTTACCACAGTTGAGCGTATAATTTCTGAATTCACCCAAACCCTACTAAGGAGAACAGTGGTTATGACAATGACAGCAAATGATTTTTCTTACAAAAAATAGAATTTAAACTTATTTAAGTTTTTAGGAAAAATTTAATTAAATATGTAAATTAAAAAATAAAAATCTTTCAAAATTGAAAGATTTTTATTTAAAAAAGTTTTATGCTTGTCAACGTAATTTTCATCCAGCAACACTAACATATGTTCCAATTAAAGCAAGAGAAATCTCTAGATATATACCATATGTTGGTGTAAAAACAAAGTTTTGTCCACTTCATGCTTTTAAAAATCAATCCATTGTATATTTAAACGGATTAATATAAGTAACATATTTTAACACGTCGCTACTATTAATTAACTCGGATGGAATAAAAGATCCACTTAGAAAAGCAATTGGCATGAAAATAACATTTGACCCTGCAATAAATGATGTTATTGATTTAAAAATTGATGCTAACATTAATCCTAATGCAATTGTTGAAATAAACACCAAGATAACAAACGGAATTGCAGCAACAAAATTATTTGGTGCAGCAATTTCTTTTCAACCAAATGTTGATCCAAATAAAATGCCTGCTCATAATAATGTTCATAAGAACGATAACACAATAAAAATCATTCCAACAATCATTACTGAAAAAACAAAAAAGACTGGTTTAATATTTGTGGCTCCAATTCGTTTCATTAAAACACTATTCTTAAATTCTAAAATCGTTTGTGGAATAATAAAGATTCCAACTGACATTGATTGAACCATTGCTATTGAACCGACTAAGGTATGAATATTTTGCCCTGGATTGTTATTTAATTGTTTAAAAGCAAATCGATTTAAAAATAATAATAAAATCGGATAAACAATTAAAAAGAATGGAACAAAAAATCCTTTGTCAATGTCTTTGACTTGACCATCTTCTTTAATTTGACCATTGTGAACATAAATATATTTTTCACAAAACTCTTAAACTTCACTCATCATATGGGTTACTAAAAACATCGCTTTCCCTTTATCAACAATGTTTTCTTGTAAAAAATGAAAAATTTCTGATCGGACTTCAATATCTAATCCAGTCGAAATTTCATCTAAAATAACTAAGTCTGGGTCATGGATTACTGATAATAAAATATTTAATCGTTCTTGTTGCCAACAGAAAGACCTTCAGCAAATTTATTTTCCATTCCAATTAATTGATATGTTCGTAACAATTCCCGCAAATGCCCATCTTTCATTGGAATATTAAATGTATTTAAATAGTATTTAATCATATCCATTACTGAAATCCCAATTGGATATTTTGATTCTTGGAACTGTAACCCTATTGTTAAATTTTCTTGCCGATAAACTTTACCAGTTGTTGGTTGTCGAATTCCACCAATAATTTCACTTAACGTTGATTTACCACTTCCGTTGGCTCCAATTACTCCAATCCGATCACCTGGATTAATCACTAAATTAACGTTATTCAAAGCAATTTTATTTTTATATTTTTTTGTAATATCAACTACTTCCACTAATGGTTTCGTTGCATCAATTGCTTTGCGTTCCTTTATAACTACTTGTTTCATAGATTACCCCTTTTCTAGCTATATTTATTCAGTTTTAATTAATAAATACGCTTAGAATGTTTTACCAAAAAAAATAAAAAAAAGTATATATTAATCCTTGCATTTCAGCAATTAAACTTGATCTAAAACTGAATTAATATAACTAAAATCAACATCTTCGCCATATAATTTTAAAATTTCTAAACTTTCATTAATGACAATTGCTTTTGCTAAGTGCTGATAACAAATTTCATAAACTCCATATACTAAAACGGCTTTATGATAATTGCTTAAGCGAACAAAGTCTCATCCTGGTTTTAAATGTTGATTAATCTTTGCAATAATATCTGACAGATTTGCTAATATTTCCTCAACTTGATTTGTTTCCACAGAAGTTGTTACCATTTGTGAAAAATCATATGCTTCTTGTTTTGTTGTTAAAACATCATGCTGTAAAACAAAGTGACGATATAACAAATTAATAATATTAATGCGTTCTTGGCGTTTTGACACGTGACATACTCCTTTAAATATAATGATATAAACAAAATAAACTACTCTTTTGTAACCGGTAATTATGACGATGACTATGGTCACTTAATAAATGATGTAACATTAAAATTGCTTCATCGGCAAAAAGATCAACTGTTAAATCATCGTTTTTTTCAATATGTTTTATTATATCACTTCAATGCATTTCTTGTTGGCTAATTATTTGAATATTATTATAAGGCACTAAATCAGTAACACTAAATGGTTCTTTGCTATTAATAATAACTAAATTAATTGTGGCAGTACGTAAAAATTGTTTTGCATCAAGTAATTTAATCATTCGATTAATCATAAATTGTTGCGTTACAATTGGCGAAGTAATTAAACCTTTACTTTGTTCCCAAACGGGAGTTGTTAATGTTGTTGTTACTGGTTCAGATAATGTTCTGATTTTTAAAAAGTAAAGATTTTTTCGCGTTAAAATTAAGCGCGGAAAATAATATGTAATGCGACTAAAATCATCATAAAAAGCAACATTTTTAAAATATCACATATAATTAACGGTACGAACATATCGTTCAATAATTTTATCAAATAACTGATATTGTTCAGGACGTAACTCTTGTTTTCAATGCAATGGTGGCAAACCAAGTTCATACCGAATTTTAGTTAAATAACGTCGCTTTTTAAATGTTAACATTTTATTTTTCCTTTCTTTAATTAAGTAAGTAAAAAAGAAACCTAGGGTTTCTTATGATGTCAAAAATGATTAGTTCGTTTTTGATGCGCATATCGATATTGAATTTCATCTTCTGCTGTTAATTTTTCAACTAATTCTTCATTATATCGACGTGCTAAAGCTTCTTGATAATCAAAGATTTTTTATTGTACCCGAACATGAATCCCATCTGCTAATAATTGGGCTTTAATTTCTGCCAACTTCAAAAATCTAATTTCTTTTGCATGTAAATAAAGCAATTTTCCATGTAATTTAGCATTTCTTAATAAAATATATTCCTTTTTATTACATGCTTCTGTAACATTATCTTCAGTATAAACATTATAGCTAAGAAAATGATTCTTATCTTGTAGATTACCTGCAAAAAACATTTCATTAGGATCCATCCGATCAATACAAATGATTTTTCCATTTCGTAAAAAATAAAGATGTCCTGTTTTTATATCTCTTATCATTTCTCGCTACCTCCTATCTCCTTAAGGTTTATAAATATTTGGTTGATATTTAACGAGGTGATAATTAATAATTAATAATTAATACACTATTTTCTACTACGTGCGTCTTGCATTAGTTTTGCTTGCACTCGTAATAATTCAATTAAAGCTTGTCGATTTTTTTTAACTTCATCACGAATTCTTAATAACCGTCGGAATTCCTTTTGTCGTTTAATAAACTCTTCAAGGTTTTCTTTCGTATTTTTATATTTAATAACTTGTTTATTTAGCAATTTAATTTCAGCATATTGCTTTTGGTTTAATAGCATAACATGCTTGCGTAAAAAAGAAATTGATTCACTACGGTTTTTTAAAATTGCATCGTTTAATTCTTCATCATTAGCTTTAATTGCTCGTGATAAATTAATAGCCCGATTAAAATCAGCTAATTCTTGAGAAATTTGCCGGTTATATCCTTGTTCATATTGGCGGCGAACTTCAAATAAATATTTCGTCATTTTTTGATCATAAACTAATCATTCTTCAATATTTGGTCGTTTTGTTTCATCATAACGATGATTATAATTTGTTTTTTTTATAAAGATCTTTATCAAACAATAATTCTTGCTCATCAATGGTTACTTGGTTTGACTGATTATTAATAGCTTTCTTTGCTTTTGCAGTTTTCCGATTTTTTTTTATTTGTTTATAGTTTAGTTTTGCTGCAAAAGTTGTTTTTAACTGTTCTAATTGGGTTTGCTCGGCATCAGTTAATTTATTATGAAAGCGACTTTTATTTTCTAACCGTAAAATTAATCGTTCTTCAATTGATAATGGCTCTTCTGCTGTTCGAATTATTTTAACTGGTTTTGGTTTTGGTGGAGCAGTATCTCTTTCAGCAAATTCATTTAAACTAATTTCAACTGGTGATTGTTTAATTAAACGAACAAGAATTTCTTCATCTCCTTTTTCAATTTCAATTTTATCATTTGGGTCAACAACAAAGTCAACAATTGATAAACCATTTCGTTTAATTTGAGAAATTTGTTGCGCCAAGATTGGTCGTAAATCACGACGAATTGTTGTTACTTCTTCTATTTCTTTTCGACGAATAATTGTTTTTGGTTCATCTTCGAAAGAATTTGATAATTCTAATTTATTTTTAACCTGATTAGCATCAAAATGATTTCAGGTTGAGAAAGTAGTAAACTGGTCTTTAATGTGCTCACTATCTTTTGATGGTGGTTTCATTAAATTTTCTGTTTTAGAATTGGAATTTTTAACAGACATTTTCTTTGGCATACTCGTTTGCTTAGTAATAGTTGTTATTTCTTCTGATAATGACATTATTGGTGAAGATTGTGGTAAGAAAGATTTTGATTTTGCCCCTACTTTCTTACTAGCTGCTTGTTTTGCTTTATTATTTTTTAATCTTTGCAAAACAGGAATTTCTTTTTCAATTCGATAACTATAATCAATAAATTTACTTTTAGCTCTTTGCTCTTCTCAAGTATTTCTTTTTTTATCCTTTAAACGAATGATACCTGTTTTTTTGGTTCCAACAACTTTATTAACATATTTTTGTTTTAACATTTGGTATTTGGCACTATTTTCATCTAATTGCCCTAATAAAACCTTAATTGTTGCTGGCGTTAATTTTTTATCCATTAGTTCTGTTGTATCTCGATCAGAATCAATAATGTTTCCATAATTGACACGAGAAGTTACGACAGATTCTGAGTCTTTTTCTTTTGCCATTTTCTATTCCTCTTTTTTCTATTTTCTCGTTTTTTGATACCTATCTATATTATATAAAATTTTTGCACTTTTTTAATTTTTTTTTTTTTTTTGCTAAAAACTTTGCTTTTTATAATAAATTATTTATAATGATATACCTTTTTTATTTAATTTAAGGATTATCAGCGTGATTTTGGGCCTTTTTTATGAAAATCACGCTGTCTTTTACTTTTTATTGATTTTTCGGTTGATAGCGGCGAAGATTCTTGTTTTGGTAGTTGATGATACATATTATATTCATATAACAATGCTTGACCAATTTCTCGCATAAAAATAGTACCGTAGTTATCTTCTGTTGATGAAATATTATTAATGTCATTTCTATTTTTAAAAATTGGTTTTACTTGTAATTCTAACCCAACAACCTCACTATTTAATATTTTTTTATTTATCTTTGGTAATTTAACTGGTTTTGATAATGTTGCTAAATATTCTTCTCGTTTTTTTAATTCATTTAATCTAATTTGTTGTAAATCACGAAGTGCTAACTCTTGTTGACGTTGTGCTTGTTGCAATTGGTTTTTATTATTATTTGCTAATGCTTGTAATAATTTAATTGTTTTTGAACAATAGCATCTACTTCTTGCGCTCATAATTCTTTCTATCGTGCTCATTGTAAAGCAACATCAGGTCTTTTCTGAGGGTCAATTCCACTTGAGCTAACCACTTCATCAAAATATTTACGAATTAAGTCGGCTGTTGATATTTTTTTATTACCCATTGTTAATTCCTCACCACTTTATCGTTACTATTTGTTGTTTCATTCTCTTCATTATTAGTTCTTTCAACTAAAAAGCCGTCAACAACCTTTTTTTCCTTTAGTACGATATTTTTCAATTAAAATTTATGGTAATCGTTTGGGTTTTACTTTTTTATTATTAAGTTTTTTTTGGTAACGTCGTTCTTTCCGCATATTTTTTTGTATTAATTTTTCTTTTAATAAACGCTGATGGAGTTGTTCTAATTGGCGACGATGAATTTCACGAATTTCGCGAGGATGATATCCTGCATAAGTATATTGATTTTCTGCTGAATCAACTGTTAAATCAGTTTTTTTGGCGGACCAGCGTAATTAATTTGATAATCTTTTAATTCTTTCCGTGTATACAAAGTTAAGTTTGGTTCTTTTCTTTTACTAGAAATAAATGTTTGATCATTTCTTTCTGATACCAAATTAGATTGTTTTTTTTACCGTTTTCAAATTAGAAACGTTAGTATTATTCTTTTCATAATCATTACCATATTTTAACTTTTTTAAATTAGGACGCTTTTTAGGATCAACAGTTGAAATATATTCATTGTTAATTTTTCGCTTTTGTTCAGTTAATGATTTATTATTATTTTTGACAACTGTTATTTTAGTTGGCACACTATTTTGACTAGCTCCATTTAAGAGTGGTTGTTCTTGCTTGCTACTGATTATATTTGGAAAAGTTAAATTTGGGATAATTGCTTTATTTTTTCCTGCTAATAACTTTGGTTTAATTTTTTTTGATGGTTTCACCATTAATGGATTAATCTGTCTAGTAATATCAATATCTAAATAAAGATCAGTTTTAAAAATTGGTTTTCGTTTTGGTTCTTCTTTTATAAAATTACGAATATATTTGCCACCAATTTGTTTCTTAGTTTTTCCTAAACTACGGGATAATGATTCTTTGACCATTTGATCACGTTTTTTAATAACATGTTCCGGATTAATCTCAATCGTTGTTTCATCTTTCTCTTTTTTGTGTGTTATTTGATGCATATACTGTTTTCACTCTGAAGGATGTAAATTCCGACGTGATAATAATTCTAATTGATTTTTGCTTAAATTCATTTGGTCTTTAATTTCATCTAATGACCGTGGTTTAAGATCCCGTGATAAAGAATAATCTTCTTCTGGATGATAGCCTTCGCGTGCTCGGTTCAGATATGGATGGACATCATGCTTAGTATTATCTCGACGTGATAACAACTGTAATTGATTTTGATTTAATCTTCAATTATTTGCATGTTCCTTAACTTGTGCATTAAATCCTTTTAATGATTCAATCGTTTCTTCGTTTAAACTATTATTTTTTGAACCTTGCGTTTGACTTTGAAATCGGCCATAATGTTCGTTCCGTTGTCGAATTAATCGCTGTTGATTTGGATTTAACTTACTAATAATATTTTCATATTCTTCTGATGAAGAAGACACTTTCACAGGATTTATATTTTCATCTAATGCTAGTTTTTCATTCTTAGCAACTTGCTCAGTTGTCAAATTTGCTAAGACAGATTGATTATTATTTAAAAAAGTTTGACGTGGTTCCTTTAACTCTGATTCAATTGTTGCTTGTGATGCTTGATAACCACGGACAACTCGCGATGGAAATAAATCTTCAACTCGCGATAATTTTCGTTTTGCCAATAATTTTAACTGACTAGGATTTAATCCCATAGTTTTCTTGTTACTGCTTGCATTTTTTGTCAATTCTTTTTTAAATAATGATGACTTCTTACCTGGGATTTTTTTAAATTGTGCATTTTCTCCTAATAATAATTTAACAAATTTTTCATATTCTTTTTCATAACGTTGATTTCAATCAATTGAACTATTTGAATTTAAATTTTGATATTCTTCCATTAACTTTAAATATGGTTCTGATTTTTTTCAAGACTTAGTTAGCATTTTAACAAGCATTGTTTCATTAACATTTATTTTTAAATTATTATTAACTTCTTGTAATTGTTTTGTTTCATTCAATTTCTTACTAGCCATCATTTTACCTCAAATTTTAAATTATAACCGTCAATAAATTTTTTCTTTAAAATTATATCATTTTTTTCTTGCTTTTGATATTAATACTTGTATAATTAAGCATTAAAAAAATAAAAGCAGAGAACTCTTTTATTTTTGATGTAAATATGTTTCTAAAATTAATTGTGCGGCTAAACTATCTTTTTTTTGTTTTCGTTTCTGGCGGGAAAGATTTGCTTCTAACATTATTTGATGAGCTTGATGTGTTGTTAATCGTTCATCAACCAAGTGAATTGTTATCGTTGCATCTAATAATGGTTTTAATAAATTAACAAAATTACTAACCATTAAAGCACGGGGTCCAATTGTATTATTCATATTTTTTGGATAGCCAACAATAATATCACTAAATTGTTCAGTTGTAATTAACCCCGCCAAATATTGTGCTGCTTGTAAAAAATCATTTTCTTTAAAGCGATAAACACCATAACCAGTTGCAATCAAACCCCGGCTTGTCGCTAAGCCTAGTGTTTTACTACCAACATCAACTGCTAAATAATACTTAGCCATGATGTTTTAAAAATTTCAGAGGGTTAGTTAATAATTTAACAAGAACAGTCGTATCTTTATTGTTAAAACCACTTTGAGCAACACTGTTATTGCCGCCACCTTTACCATTCAGTAGTGGATTTAATTGTTGAATAATTTTACCAGCTTGATAACGATCATGTAAATCGTCACTAACACCAACAATTAATGTCGCTTGCGTTTTATCACTAACATCAACTAAGAAAATTATTAAGTTTCTATATCGAGCTTTATAATCATCAATTAACACTTTTAAAGCATTAATATCAACTTTTGTTGTAAATTGATGAGTTAAAACATTAATTCCATTTTTATCTTGTGGTAAAAAGGTGTTATATTGTTTCACAAATTGTTGAATTAAAATATTATCATATTGTTTTTGTCAACGTTTAAAATATTCTTTAAATTGTACTACTAATTCTTTTAACTGTTTTCAATTTGGTTTTGAAACAGTTAGATTACTAATTTGTTCTCAAGTTTGCTCTAAACTTTGATCAAGTAATGCAGTCTTGCCTTGATTATACTTATCAAAATAATTAATTGCCTCAGTTTTTTCTTTTAAAAATTGCTCATTTAAATAACTAGCAATTGTTTTATTTGAAGTAATCGCATGAATTCTAAATGTTCCAGCTCCTTTTGATTCAAGACCAGTTACTAGTAAATCTTCAACATCTTGTGAATTAGCAACATGGGTTCCTCCACAAAGTTCACAAGAATAAGTTCCAAATTTAACAATTCGAACTTCAGCATCATATTTTTCTGTAAAAAAAGCTAGCGCATGATGAACATCTAATGCTGTTTGCATATCAGTATAAATTATTTCGCAAGGGATTGCTGTCTTAATTGCCTTTGCAACAGAACCTTCCACAGCTGTAATTTCTGCTGGTGTAATTGCTTGATTATGAGTAATATCAATACGTAAACGTTCAGCATCGTTATAAGAACCAGTTTGCATAACATGGTTTCCCAACAATTCTCGTAAAGCAGCATAAATTAAATGTGTCCCTGAATGATTTTTCCGAGTATAAAAACGACGATCACTATCAATTGAAGCATTGACCAAATCACCAATCGCAAGTGTCCCTTCAACTTTAACAAAATGTAAATGTTGTTTATTTGGTCCTTGTTGCACATCTAGAACATAAGCTGTCGTCTTATCTTTTAAAATTAAACCGTGATCAGCTGCTTGCCCACCTTTTTCAGCATAAAATGGCGTTTCTTTTAAAATTATATATCCTGTTGTATTAGTTAATTTTGTGACTGGCTTATCATCAGCAAACATAAAGACAATTTCTGTATTATTAACTTGTTCATATTCATAACCAACAAATTGACTAGCAACATCCAATTTTGTAAAAAGTTCGCTTTGTAAATGAATTGCTTTAATATCTTTTCGATTAGTACGTGAAATTGTTTTTGCATTTTCTAATAATTTATCAAAACCAGCACGATCAACATTAATTCCTACTTCATGTGCTTCTTCTTCAATTAATTCAATTGGAAAACCATAACTTTCAAATAAACGAAAAGCATGTTCTTTTGAAATCGTTCCATATTTTGTTTTAACTTCATTGAAAAGTTTACTTCCCTGTTCTAATGTTTTTAAAAATTTTTTTTCTTCATCTAACACAGCTTGTTCAACAATTGGTTGTTTTTCAACTAAATAAGAATAATATTCTTGCATAATTTTAACTACTGTTCCCACTAATTTGAATAAAAATGGTTCTGTTAAATCAATTTTTTTCCCGTATAAACTAGCACGACGAATTAAACGTCGAATAACATAACCACGATCTTTATTCCCGGGAAAAGCTCCATCAACAATTGCAAAAGTAACTGCCCGAATATGATCAGCAATCACTTTAAATACAGTATTAATTTTTAATTGTTCTGAATTATTGCTAAACAATGCCGTTTCATCATAATGATATTTTCCATTTACTAATTTTTCAACAGCTTTAATAATTGGCATAAATAAATCAGTTTCAAAATTAGTTGGTGTTTCTTGAATAATTGAAGCAATTCGCTCTAATCCAGCACCAGTATCAATGTTTTTTCGTGGTAAGTCAGTATATGTGCCATCGCCATTATTATTATATTGTGAAAAAACAATATTTCAAACTTCCAAATAACGGTCATTTTCTAAATCATCTTGTAATAACTTTAAACCTATCTGCTCAGGATCATATTTTTCCCCACGGTCATAAAAAATTTCGGTATTAGGTCCACATGGCCCTACTCCAATTTCTCAAAAATTAGTATCTTTATCACCTTTAATAATTCGTTCATCACTTAAACCAATTACATTGCGTCAAATTTCATAAGCTTCTTGGTCATCTTTATAAATTGTGACATATAATTTGGCAGGATCAAATCCAATTCATTTTTTATCAGTTAAAAATTCTCAAGCATACATAATTGCTTCTTTTTTAAAGTAATCACCAAATGAAAAATTACCAAGCATTTCAAATAAAGTATGATGACGTGCTGTATAACCAACATTTTCAATATCATTAGTTCGAATTGATTTTTGTGAATTTGTTAATCGTGGTGATGGTGGCGTTTTTCGCCCATCAAAATATGGTTTTAATGTTGCCACTCCAGAATTAATTCATAATAATGACGGATCATCAACGGGAATCAATGATACTGAAGGTAATTCATAATGATCCTTACTACGAAAAAAATCTAACCACATTTTGCGAATTGCATTTGCTGTAAATTTTGTCATTTTAATATTCCCTTCTCTTTCATAATTAATTAATAGGATTATAGCATACCAAATGAAAAAAACTTTTTTATTTCAAAGAAGTTCTTACCAAAAACCTATTTTCGATATCCTCGAACCAATAAATAAAACGAAACTAACAAAATATTAACAAAAAAGAAAGTCGTAATTACAGGCACAACGGCTGGATATTGAAAATATTGTCTAAATATTGTTCACATTAAAGTTTGTCAAAGTAAACCAATTACCAACCATGTTAGCATTTGAACAAACATTAATAAATTATATGAAAATTCTTGTAAACGTGCTAAACAAAATAACATAAAATAAAGTGGAATAAAACTAATTATCATTAATACTATTGCAACTAGTAAAATAATTCAGTTAGCTGTCACATATCCCGTTGTTGATGTGAAAGCAGGGAAAATCATAATAACAATAAAACCAATCATTAATAAAATCATGCCAATATTGCTTGCTAAGCGTTGGCAAAGTTCACGGCGCGAAGAAATATTAATGTATCCTAATCATTGCATAAAAGTAGTCACAAACCCACCACGATGACCTGCTGATGATGGTAATAATAATTCAATTGCAATACGAATTGATAATCCAATCACAACACTAGCAACAGCAAGAGGCATCATAAAAATAATTAATACGGCTCCTGCTTGCATAATCGTTTGTGCTTGAACAAAAAACGCTTTTAAGCCATCTTGATTAATTATTAAACCGAAAATCGAAAAAACATTTGGTTGATATTGTCCATTGTTTATTCAAGTTACCAATCCTTGACCATTAGTTAAATTATATCAGCAAAGTTTTTCACGCAGGACAAAAGCGAAACCATCAGCAATGGCAATGAAAAATAATCCTAAAAATAAAGATAGATACAATGTCAAACTACCAATTCTTGTCATTCATTTCCCAACTAATAAACGAATATTTCATTTTCAATGTGCCGCTGTTATATTTGTTAATAAAACAATTACAAAAATTGCTGTTCCAACTGCAATTAATGTAAAAATAGGAACAAAAATATATAAATCAATTACTCAAAATTTAAAAAGCGCAAATCCATTTAAACTAAAAATTGCTTGAAAAGAACCATATGATAATAAAAAATTTAAAATATTATAAGCACTATCTCCCTGTAAAGTTTCTAATGGATTAGGGTTTAATTCTTTAACACTTAATGAATTAATAATTTCTTGTTTTAATGCTGTTACTTGTTGATTTAATGTTGGAACAACTGCCCCAGCAATAATAATTACAATCACTGCTAAAAATCATATAGTACTAAATTTTAGTCAAGACTTTAATGTCATAGTCTCCTCCATGTTTCTAAATAATTATAAATACATTATACCAAGAAAACAAGGAAGATGATATTTTTTATTTGTTCTGAAGGGATTAAGACATTACATCATAACTCGTTCTACCACTTTAATGTCCGGAATTGTCAATAATGATGACCGAATTTGTTGCAAGCGATCAGCATTACTAACCTTAATAATTGTTTTAATTGTTAAATTCATTAAATCACCAGAAACATTGGCGCTCATCATTTGAACCGATGCATTTAAATGACTTAATACTTTTGTTACATCAACTAGCAAGGCTGGTCGGTCAATTGCCTCAATCCGAATGGCACAATCATATTGTTTATTTTTACAAACTGCTTCATTTCAACTAACTTCAACTTGTCGGTCTTGCTTATCACCACTTTGAATATTACGACATGTTTTTAAATGAACTTTAATTCCTTCGGCTTTAGAAACATAACCGGTAATGTCTTCATATGGAATTGGCAAACAACATTGGGAAATAACAACTTTGATACTTGAAATTCCTTGGACAATAATATCATCTTTAAATTGTGCTTTTTTATATTGTTTATCTTGTAATTTTTTTAAAATTTTTTCATTTTGACTTGTTTCATGATCTAAATAAACTAAATTGATTGCTTCTTCTAAAGTATATTCATCATTAGCAACATCTAACAAAAAATCTTCAATATTATTAAAATTAATCGCATGCAATCGTTCTAATTGTGTTTCTGAATTAACTAACTTTCATTTTAAATCTTTTTTTGCAATATATTCTTCAATTTGTGACTTAGTTTGTTTAATTTTTTCTAAATTAACTGATTTTGCATCACTAGTCACTTCAACTAATTCTTTTTTCAAATATTTCTTAATTTTTTGTAAAGCAGATGATGTTTTTGCCACAACTAGTCATGAGTGATTTGGCTTTTGGGTTGCTGCTGTTTTAATATCAACCACATCACCTGATTTTAAAACAGTTGAAATTGGTGAAAATAAACCATTAATTTTTGCCCCAATTGTTTTTTCACCAATTTCAGAATGAATTTTATAAGCAAAGTCAAGAACAGTCGAACCAAAAGGTAATGTTACAACCTTCCCATTTGGCGTTAAAACATAAATTAAAGAAGAAAAAATATCATTTTGAATAATTTGTTCCATTAAATGATCCGGTTTATAAACTTCTTGTTGAATTTCATCTCGTTCTTGTACTGAAATATTTTCTAAATCTAAAATACGTTTAAAAATATCTAACCGCTCATCAATATCTTTTTGTTTTTTCGCAATATCATAATTTTCGCCCTCTTTATAACGTCAATGAGCAGCCACCCCTTGTTCTGCTAATTCATCCATTTCTTCAGTTCGAATTTGAACTTCAAAAATAAGACCATCATCAGCCACAATTGTCGTATGTAAAGATTGATATAAATTATGTTTTGGTGTAGCAATATAATCTTTAAAACGATTATTTAATGGAGTATAATGCTGATGGACAAAACCTAATACCTTGTAACAATCATCAACACTATTTGTAATAATGCGGACAGCTAAAATATCGTGAATATCATCAAAGTTTTTCCCAAACTGATTCATTTTACGATAAATTGAATAAATTGATTTACTTCGTCCATACACTTTTACTGACATCTTTTTTTCAGTAATTAAAATTTGTTTTAATTCTTCAATTTTTTGATTAATAGTATTTTCTCGTTCTTTATTACTTGATTCTAATAATGAAACAATTTTATTATATTGCACGGGGTTAATAATTTTAAAACTAATATCTTCAATTTCTTGTTTAACAGCTTTCATTCCTAAACGATGAGCAATTGCTGAATAAATTTCTAAACTTTCTCGCGCAATAATTTGTTGACGTTCTGGTTTTAAATAACCAATTGTTTTTAAATTATGTAAACGATCAGCTAATTTGACAATAATTACCCGAATATCTTTCGCCATTGATAAATATAACTTTCGTAAGTATTGTGCTTTTATTTGTGTCCGATTTTCTTTCGCAAAATAACTAACTTTGGTTACCCCTTCAACTAAATTAGCAATTTCAATCCCAAACAATTCTTGCAATTCTTCAAATGTGGCTGGACTATCCTCTAAAACATCATGTAATAACCCAGCAATTAAAGTTTTTGGTCCCATTCGTCACTGTGCCAAAAAAAAGGTTGTTCATAATGGATGAATAATATACGCTGCGCCGCTATTGCGAACTTGCCCATGGTGTTTTTCTTCAGCATACTCGTATGCTTTTTGAATTTCTTTTAATGTTGCTTCATCTTTAATATACAACTTAATTTGGGCTAAGACTTCTTCGTATTTAATATCTCGATCCATTATAAACAACCCCTTTTTCTTATAATAATTATAATTATATCGCGTTTAGAATTAATATTCAATCAGGGTTTTAATTGGATATGAATCTAAATCTTTTTTACCATTTAAATATGTTAAATCAATCACAAATGCCAATCCAGCAACTGTTGCTTGCTCTTGGTTAACTAATTGACACATTGCCCGAGCTGTTCCTCCCGATGCTAAAACATCATCAACAATTAACACACGATCACTTGGCTGTAAATCTCCAGCATGAATTTCTAATTGATTTTCCGCATATTCGTAACTATACTTTACATTAATAACTGGTCGTGGTAATTTTCCTACTTTTCGCACAGGAATAAATCGTAAATTGGTAGCATAACTAACAGCTGGCCCAAACAAAAAGCCACGTGCTTCAGGAGCAATAATTACGGTTGCTTTTTGGGCAACAGCATAAGCTGCTAATTGATTAATCACTGTTGTAAAAGCTAAGGCATTATTTAACAACGGAGTAATATCACGAAAAATAACACCTCGCTCTGGATAATTAGGAATATCAACAATAAATTTTTTTAGATCCATTTTTAAAAATCTCTTTCTTGATTAATTAATCATTAATCCCAACAACAACTTGTTCATCAACTTCAACACGTTGTGAATCTAAGTAATTTTTAACACGGATTTTATTTAAGGCACAATATTTTTCTAATGCTACTCAAATTGGAATTGCAACAAATAATGTCGCAAACATACCAATAATTAAACCAATTAAAATAACAACATTAAAACCAAATCATGCTCCTGAAAAAACTGCCAAAGTAATTAATAAAATTGTAAACATAATTCCTAATGTTAAACAATGTTGTAACATTTGTTTAATTGTAACATTAGCAACTTTTTGTAAAAAGTTATGTTCATAATTATAAACTCGAAACTCTTTTCGAATTTCTCGAATTATTTTATGATTTTTACTTTTAATATCTTTTGCTGCTAATTGTACCCGATGTAATTGTTCCCGGTATTGTTTTTTCAGCGCTTTTAATTTTAAATCTGGATTTTTTATTGCTAATTTTTTTAATTCCTCTTGATAATAAACCTTATGTGCACGACGTAAACGTTTAATTTGAGCACGATGTTCTGACATATAGGCAAAGAATGTTTCATACTCACGGATATTAATTGTTTTTTTATTTTGTTTTGCTCGCACCATCACCATTGTTTGAAAGGCAATTGCAAAACCAAAAATTGTTAAGAAAGCAATTGACATTTCAAAGGTAATTAACAACTGCGTAATAATTGCAATAGCAATAGTAACAACCAACGTAAAGATCGCAGCTAACACCATTCCAACAAACTGTGCTCAATCTAATCGGAATAATGTATAAACAAAAATACATGCTAAACCAATTGCAAGGCTAATGGCCGCAATTTTTAAGATATAGCCTTCCATAACTGGGTCAGTTTGTTGTAATGATAATGATGCATCACTCGGGCTAGCACCATAGAATGAAGCAATGCTTGATAACAAATCACGTTCAAAAGTTCCCTTGGTAATATTCGTACTAACAACTAAAATACGATTACTGTTTCCACTATCTTGTCGTTTAATAACATAAATATTGAAACTAAAATTATGATGTGTTATTTGTTGATACTCTTCAATTTGAGTTTTTAACTTGGCAATTGCAACTTCATCTGGAACTTGCTTAGAGCCATCTGTTCCTCATAAATCTTCATTAATTGTAATATTAATTCCCGGTTTAATTGAATTAGCAATATTTGCTTTTCCAGCAAAACCGATTGCTAAAGCAATTATTAATAAAATTATTCCTACAATTGGGGTTCATTTTGTAATATTATAAAAGGTTCATTTTCCATGTTTTATTTGTTTAGGTTTTTTATTTTCTGCTGGGGTTGAAGCAGCTAATTCTGTTTCACCATTAGCAGTAACGTTTAATTCGGTCTTAGATGAAGGATCAGTCGCTGAAGAATCCACCTTCTTAACATCCATAGCTAGGGTTCTTGATTGTTTTTTAACCAATCAAGTTCATAATGAAAATCGTGAAACATCTAATCAATGATATTTTTCTTGTCAATATAACTTAATGACAATTCAATACATTAACCGCGCTACGGCAAAAACCATAATAATTGCAATAATTAAACCAACTAATAAAATTGTGGCAAATGATTTAATATTATTAGTTCCTGTTCAAAATAGTGATAACCCTAATATGATTAAAACAACTAAAGCATCCACAAAAACAGCAATTGTTTGTTTATTGGCAATCTTCATTGCTGGCTCAAATGGCATATTATTTTCATACCGCTCACGTTTGTACCGTGAAAAGAAAAGCAAGTTTCCTTCTAACGATAATCCAAAAGCAATAATTAATGCTGCAATACTTTCTGGTGAAATTTCAACCTTTAATAAAGATGAAAAATACAAGGTTGAAATAATTGTAAACAATAAGGTTAATATGGCAATTAAACCAAATAAACGATAATAAACTAATAATACAATAAAAATGGCTAAAACTAGAACACCTAAAATAATCATTGAGATTTTAAACACATTTGTTGAAACAACAGGTGGGATTTCACGATAACCACGAATAGTAAATTCTAAACCACTTAATCCCCCATTAATCAAGTTACTAATTTGACGAGCTTCAGTCTCTGTTGATGTTGTAATTTGATTTGAATTTTCGACAGCACCAGTTCCAATTTTAATTGAATTTCAATTAATAACATATTTTTTATATGCTTCTGTCAAAGCACTATTATATTCAATAATTGTTTGTAAATATGGTCGTAATGGATCAATATACGCATTTGTTGTTGCAGCTTTATCGTTTGGATCAATTAATAAACGATTTGTCGGCAATGTTGTAAACCGAAAACGACTATCTTCCATTCATTCTTTAACTTGCGAAATTGGATACCTTAATGCTAAGTCTAACAAATTCCCAGGTTGAATTTGTGCTGTACCATTGTCATAATATTCCATATCAAAAATATGATAAATATTTGTTCAATCAGTTGAAGAAACTTTACTACGAATATCAACACTAAACAAAGTTGCAATTGCTTGCAGATTATCAGTATCATGTCGTAAATCATCAATCATTTGACCAATATCAGTTCAAATATATAGTGGTTGTGCTTGCCCTCCACCTTCTGATGGCTTTAAACTATTAATAATGCTATCTCACTTTTGTTGATTTTTAATTTCTAATGTAATAATTGGTCGACGTGCTTGGTCAACTCCTGTTACTGAACCAGAAATAACATCGCTTAATGGTGTTCGTTCTTTTGTGCCATTATTATCACTAATTAATAAATCTTTTCCCTTACTATCAGTTAAGTAAAGTGCTCCTAATCGTTGAATTGTTTTACTTAATTCACTATAAGATTTAAACATATCTTTTCCAACAATTACATCAACCGAATTACGCCCTAATGTTTGTAAATATAAATTTTGGTTTGATAAAGGATCTAATTTATTTCGTAATAATTCTAAACCTTTTTTGCTATCTCCATTTGGGGTATCAAGTGAATAATTAGGGTCTCTTTTGGCAAAAACATCAATTTGAGCTTGGTATCCTCCTAAATAAACAATTCCTGTTCGATATGAATAACGAAAACTATCCCCGGAAAAAAACGCACCAACAATCATAGCAATAATCAAAACAATTAATGTTCCTATTCGAATAATTAACCGACTTATTGCTTTTTTATTTTTTGACTCTTTAATTATTTTAACTTTTTCTTTCTTTCCCACGCTTGACACCACTATTCTACTTTTCAACTTTTCTTTATATATTGTACACTATTTATTATCTAATATTACTATTATTTAATAAACATATCTTTAAAATCATCTAATGATAAATCTGGATCAGTAATTTTTTGATTATTCATAAATTCAATTATCCGGTTAAGTTTAATATTAAAAATATAATAAGCAGCATCACTAACATCAATAATTTTTTTATCAACTAAAATTATTTTTAATAAATAATTAATAACATCCTGTTCAGTAATATTCCGATTTAATAACTTTAAATCAACTGTTTTTAAACTAATCATTTTTAAAACATAATTAGCAATTTGCTGTTGTTCTTTTTGATAATTTTGCATTAGATTTACACCTTACCTTAGTTCTATCTATTATTATAACTAAGTTATTTAAAAAATTAAGCAATTTATGTTAAATTTTTTAAAAATTGAATTGTTTTAGACGTTAACATCCCTCCTCGTGGAGTTTTCAATAAATAACCTTTTTTTAATAAAAATGGTTCCAAATTATTAGTAATTGTTAAAAGAGATTCATTTAAAATTTGACCTAATGTCCCTAAACTAAATGGTTTTTGTTGAAAAAGATGATATATATGTTTTAAATAATTAACTTCATTTCATTCTAATCCATCTTGAAATACTTTTAAATTAGTTAAAATTTCAGTTAAAAAGGCAAGATCAATTGAACGAGAACTAATAACTAAATAGTCATATATCCGATAAAATAACAGCAAAGTGGTTCGGGGATTATTACGAGTATAACTTGTTAATAATTCTAATTCATTAACTGTTAAAGATAGTCCAACTTGTAAAAATAAGTTATTTAAAATTTGCTAAATTTCTAAATTACTATATTCTTCAAAATAAAAAACAGTTGTAAAACGATTTAATAATGGTTGCGGAATTTGATATAATAAAGTTGTCGCCGCTAAAAAAGTAAACGGTGGTAATGATAATGTCACATTTTTAGTATTATAATCTTTTCCTAAAATTAAGTTTAAACAATTATCTTCTAGAACTGGATATAAAGTTTCACTCACTTCTTGACTAATTGCATGAATTTCATCAATAAAAACTAAATCAAAAGTTTTAATTTGCATTAAACAAGTTTTTCCCATTCCACTGCAGCCAATAAAGAGCATATGTTTTAAAGGTAATTGTTGTTTTTGACTAGCTGCTATCATAATTTTTAAATTTATTTTAATGTTTTCTTGACCAATATATGTTTCAAAATTATCGGGGCGAAAATTAAGTGACTGCATTTTTGCTTATTGCTGTTAAAACTATTTTTAAATATTGGTCAAGTTGCGTTGGTGGTTGCTTAATTGCATTAATTGTTTGATAAATAGTTGTTAAAGAATAACCTAATGTTTTTCAACAATTAATAACTTTGTTTTGTAAATTATTATATTTTTTTGTGAAATTGTTGGTATTGCTAATAAATCACAAAAAATTTTTTTGTTGCTAAATCTAAAAAACCATATCATTGAAAATAATCTTCTACTATTAAAAAAGTATATAATTTAATCTGCATTGCTTTTTTAAACTCAAATAATTTATTTGTAACTAAATTAATTTCATAACCATAATTATTATGTTCTAAATAAATTAAATTTGCATTAATATCCTGAACTGTTCCACAAATTGAAGCATACATCTTACCTTCCTACTATCTTAAATTAAATTGCAAATTGCAGGAAATCCTTTTTAAAAATAAAAAAAACTCATAAATAATAATGAGTTTAAAAATTAAGTGTTGTTATACTGTTCATTTTACTTTTAAAGAAAATTGGGTTGTTTCTTTATAAAGGCTTGATTTATCCGCTAAAATAACTAATTGTAGATTAGAGGTTTCACCTGATGTTTTATTAACACTATCATTGATTCTTAAAATTAAATTTCTATCAGCAGTGTTAACCGTTTCTAACAAGGCTAATTGATTTGGTGATAACTTACCTTGAATTGCTGAATTTGCTAAAACAGCTTCTAAAATATTATTTGGGATATCACTTTTAATATCAACAGAATTATCTGTTAAATTTGTTCCCAAATTAATAGGCATCGTGTAATCGAAGTGCAACAAATCAACTCAGAAAGGAGTTGATTTTTTATTGAAAAAAAACATTATTTTATTTTGCGGTCCTTAGTAACTAAATATGGAAAAAATATTGTTATTAATACTGTAAATAAGATAGTAATTAATAATGTAAAAGAAAATGAATAAATTATCCGCGTAATTTATTAGCGGTAATTTATTCAATATAGTTTATTTTGAGCGTAGCGAACACGCGAAGCGTGTCGCAATATTTTTAGAGAGGAGATGTAATATGCCAACTTGATTAACGACAATATTTAGTGTTGTTATTGTATTAGCAATTTTTCTTTATTTTGGTTTATTAATTTATCAAAAAATTAAACAAA
>NZ_PUUH01000064.1:0-2009 GCF_002968355.1 Spiroplasma sp. ChiS
TTGTCCGTGCCCTTAAAAGAAAAAAGTGAACGCAAAAAAGAAAAAACACCACCCGGTTAGTAAGACAAGCGTGGTTGGTAAGGAGTTTATAATATGACAGAAAGTTTAAAAATTTTAGATTTATTAAATAAATGAGGATATTTAACAGCAGAACAAATTGCATTGCTGTTAAAAAAACCGATTGAAAGTGCAAAAACTAATTTAAAAACATTACAAAAAAAACAATTTTATAAAATTGATAAAACTACGCGGAAAAACATTTATTTTTTAACACACAAGGGCAATTCTTATTTAGGGCGTGAGCATAAAAAAAGTATTAAAGTCAATTGCTATGAACTCCCCCACCAAGATATGCTCATCAAATGACTTGTTGCACAAAATGACATCGAAAATTACCAAACAGAGCGGGAGTTAAAAATGGAAAACGATAACCTCAACGCCTACCCTGACTTAATTGTTTACAAAACTGATGGGACAATTCAATTAGTGGAATTTGAGCGAACACGAAAAACTCCCGAGCGGTTTAGAAAAAAAACTTGATGGTCTTTGCAAATACTATAAAGACAACTACCAAGTCCACTGAATTACCCCAACTCAAACTCTCGCCAATTGGATTGAAAACCAAATCAATAACTATGCTTGACAAGAACTAAACACCCACGAAATYTGAAACAAATAAAAAAAATAAATTTTTATTTATTTTAAAATAAGACTTGYTATTAAAAATTTTATTGTTAAGATGAAATTATAAAAATAGAAATATAATTTTATAGCATAGAAACACAAAATGCTTAAATTCCTTGTGTTTCTGTAAATTATTGTATCAAATTTTAATATATCATATCAATTCTTTTATAAATTTATGGAAATAATAAGGAAAATAAGCCTATTATTTCTATTTTTATAAAAGAAAGGAATGATATATATGAAAAAATTATTAAGTATATTGGGAGCCAGTGTTATAACAACTAGCGGAGTAGCACCATTAATGGCAATGAGTCAATATGAACCTACTACAAAAGAATCAATTTCATCTTTAGCTGAAATTGAAATCAGCCAAGAAGCAAAAAATAAAGATTTAAATATTATATCATTTGATTTAAATATTAATATTCATAAAGTATTTAATGGTACACATACTAATGAGAAATATAAAATTATTGAAACACAATTACTTAAATATACAGATTATGCTACTAGTTGAGATGATTTTAAAACTAAATATCCCCAAATTAGTACAGGTGAAGCAAATATTAAATTAAATGCATGAAATGAAACAAAAAGTTTATCTATTTATTCAACTAGTACTAAATTTTTAAATTTTGATTCTTTCGTTGGACTAGATATTGAAATTCATGGTGATAGTTTCGTTGCTAGGCAAGATTTAACTGCTGAATTAAAATTTAGGGTTGATGATAAAACAGAAACTATTAATTGAATTGTTGAATGAACTGCATATTCTTTTGCCGCAGCTACTTCTATGACATTAGACTTTGAAGTTCCTGTAATAATTTTTAAAAATTTTTAAAAATTAAATTTAATAAATATAGTAAAACCCTTATTTTATAAGGGTTTTTTGCTATTTATCAGTAATTGTCATCTGTGTTGTATTGAAAGTTATTTTCGTGGGAAAATGGTAATATCAACGCCTACCCTGACTTAATTGTTTACAAAACTGATGGAACAATACAATTAGTCAAATTTGAACGCACACGAAAAACTCCCGAGCGGTTTAGAAAAAAACTTGATGGTCTTTGCAAATACTATAAAGACAACTACCAAGTCCACTGAATTACCCCAACTTAAACCCTCGCTAACTGAATTGAAAATCAAATCAATAACTATGCTTGACAAGAACTAAACACCTACGAAATCTGAAACAAATAAAAAAATAAATTTTTATTTATTTTAAAATAGAGGTTGTTATTAAAAATTTTATTGTTAAGATGAAATTATAAAAATAGAAATATAATTTTATAGCATAGAAACACAAAATGCTTAAATTCCTT
>NZ_PUUH01000065.1:0-1983 GCF_002968355.1 Spiroplasma sp. ChiS
AATGCACTAAAAAATGATTAAAGATTTAACAGGAGTTACTGTTAAACAAAATAAAATAAATGATTATGACACTTTGAACCGTTACCTTTTATTTAAAAGGAATTTATAAATAAGTGTCTAAATAAATTTTAACATAATTTATTACTTATTTAAATGTTGAATTAAACTATCTAAACAAGTAGGGTCAACTTGTATTTTTTAATAAATAACTTACCACTCGGAAGAGTGGTTTTTAAATAACATAAATATTTACTATGACATTTTAAAAAAAGTATAATTATTTATATTGTTGTGTAGAATGATTTTCTATTCGTTTTAATGTCGCATAAATATTTTCTTGTTTTAAACTAAAAGAAACATTAATAGTATCATGTCATAAATGAGCATAACCATTATTATCAATATAGGTATCATGTTCTAAATATCCTCAAGCTATTGCTGAATTACTTGTAATATTAGAAATACTTCTTATACAATTTATATCTATATTTGGATTTAATCTTAAAATTTCATTTAAAATAGTGCTTGGCAAATTATTTGGTAATTCACCTAAATCAGTAACAGTTAATCTGGATGCTATTGAATATCTATTGGTATTAAAATTTACTGTTACAGTTTCTAGGGTATCTTCGTTTCTTATTATTTTATTGCTGAATTTTGTGTTACATTAGTAACTGATAAATAATTAATTGATGGAGCTAAAGTACGTATTTTAGGATTTAGTCTTAATAATTCATTATAAATATTAATACGAGAATTATTAATTATATTCCCTAATTTTATATTTGTAATAACTGTTGAAAGCGTTAATCTTTGAACTGTAAAATTTAATGTAAATCTAATATTCCTTGGGATTAAACCTTCATTTACTCTAATTATTGCAGTATTTCTTGTAATATTTTCAATTACAATACTTTCTAAAAAATATGGTCTTGATCATTGATTTCAATTTCACCAATATTAACTGTTGTAATAATATCTTGTAAGCTTGGTGGTGTTTGGCGTTTGTGGCGTTCATAACTACTTGCTGCGATAATATTTGGCATTGCTGTTCCAGTAATGGTTAATACATTTAATAAATTTATTAATTTTTTCATAGTTAATATTTCCCTTCCATTTTTCTAACTCTGTATATTATAATATAAAATTAGAGTTAACCTCAATTTTTTTAATAAATAACTTGCCACTTGGTAGCGTTGTTTTTAAATAGCATTCACCAATTTTAAGGGTTTTAAGGTCGTTGGGATGAACAATAAACTCATCCACCGAACGCACCGACCCCATATCAGCTGTGTTATTTTTAAAATCAAGTTGGCGAGTTAGTTTTTCGGTTTCTTGGGTACCAAAAACACTAGCAACATATTCCGCCGTGGTCGGGTCTTTAATGTTATGACAAACAATAGTGCTAACATTTCCAAAAATGGTATCTGTTAAATTCATATTGTTTGTTTTTAAATCATTGATTGTTTGAAATGACAAGAAACATTGATAATTAAAACTACGCGACTTATTTATCAAGTTAATAATGGTTTCACCAGCAAAGACATTAAACTCATCTAAAACAATGTTAATTTTTTGATTAACTGGTTTTAGGGTAGTTAATTCTTTTAAGTCTTGGATAATGATTTTACCAACCGAACCCGCCAGTTCGGGATATTTCAATGAATTTATACTAAAAAAAATTGTTTTATGTTTAGTAATCAATTCAAATAAACTATTATTTTTGCTAAGCGAATTATTTAATTGCATATTAGTAATATCAAGTTTACTAATCATCCCTGATATTTCTTTTTCTGCAAAATTATTGGTAAGCATATCATAATTTACACTTTTAACATTAACTAACTTTAATAATTTTTCAATATTAAAGTATTCAATAATATTGTTTAAAGTAATATCAATTTTATTTTTTAATATAACATCTAATAAAATTAATAAGTAATGTTTTGCCTTATCTCTATAATAAGGTTCGGTAAAATCAAA
>NZ_PUUH01000066.1:0-1969 GCF_002968355.1 Spiroplasma sp. ChiS
TTATCCAAGAGTTAAGTTGAAAGTAGATAATTTAATTGAAAATTAATTAATTTTAATAATAGAAAAAATGAATTTTTAAAACCAAATAATAAATGATATTTTTATGTTCGTCAATTTGGTAGTGAATATAAATATGAAAAATTTTATTTTGATGATAATTTTATAAAAAATCAAAATACACACTGACAACATTTAAAAAATGGAACAGATTTTATATGAAAAAATAATTCTGTTTATTGTTTTAATGGAAGCAGTGAACCACAAATACCTACTATCAACAAAAACACTGGTGAAATTATTGACTGAAAAGAACAAAAAGGAACTAAATAACAGTTCCTTTTTTATATTAATCGCACAAATTTCATAAAAATAATTAATAAAAAGATATTTGTTATTGTACTATACAATGCTGGATTAAATTTTCATACTTCAAATATTTGACTAAAAAAACTATATACTGTTTCAAAAACCTTTCCAACACCACTCGCTAATTCATTAACTTGTTTAACACCAGGAATAGTGTTGACAATTCAAATCACCGCATTTTTAATATGAGCACCAAAATCTCATCAGCCCTCTGGCGTTACATATTGCACTTGTCATCATTGCTTATTGGGGAACAAACCACCATTATTAATCTCTTGTCAATTATAAATCCCAAAATTAAAATCATAATATCGGTACATATCATTCTCTTTTTGTGCTTGCAATTCAAAAACATTATAACCGATTTTTTGTTCTTCAATTTTCTTATATTGCAAACCATATTTATTTTGTAAATCACCACCAAAAACATAACCCGAATTTGACTTAATATTATAATTATTAGCAACCGAAAAATCATAATTAAAAACACTACCATAATTATTAATCGTATAAAACCGATTTTTAAATGCTGAATATAATTTAATATCTAATTGCTTATATTTATCAGAAAAATAAAAATATCGTGGGTAAATTTTAAAACCATTATTTACTAATAAACCATATTTTTTATTATAACCTTGAACATAATTATTATTCTCTAAATCAAAAATCGTACGTAAATAATTAGTATAAAATTTCTGTGAAATCTTAAACATACTATTTAATAATTTATCAAATTGCAATTTATCGTTAATATTTTCACTCAACAAAATATTATTAAAATTTTGTAATTTCAACGCAAAAAAGTTAACTAAAACAGTATCATACTGTAAATTATCAATATATCCATTTTCAATAAACGAACTACGATTTTGAAACACTGGCACCAAAGCACTTGCAAAAAACTAATCAATCAATTAAAATTATTAAATTTAAAAATAATCAAAATGAAAAATCAATTTCTCCTATTATTTTATTAACAATACATTTTATATTTATCCTATATATAATAATTGATATTCTATTATTAATTTATATTGTTGAGATGGTGATGGTGAACCAGAAACACCTACAATTGACAAAAACACTGGTGAAATTACTGACTGAAATAGTTATCAACAAACTCGTGTAAAAGAATTTATTAGTTTATGTTTATATTCTGTTTTACAAGAAAATGTCCGTGTTCAGCAAGGTGGTAGTGCGGATTATGAAAATCCGAATAAGGTTGGTACAAAGCGGATAATTTTTGATTTTGAGACGGTTGATGAATTGGATGTTAAAAATATTAAAAAAGCAATTTATCGGATGATTTTGACTGTTGATGAAGCAAATTTAATTATTTCTGGTAGTTTAGAGTTAAATAATATTAATAATGATGATTTAAGTTTTAATTTTAGTTTTATGCGAACGGGAATGGGTGAAGTTTTTAATTTTAATGGTTCAATTTATTCATCATTAAATAGTAAAGATTTAAAGTATTATCAACAGTTTAGCGGTCAGTTTGATTTATCTAAGTTTTTACAGTCGTTTTTTGCAAGTGCTTTGGTGCCAGTGTTTCAAAATCGTAGTTCGTTTATTGAAAATGGATATATTGATAATTTAC
>NZ_PUUH01000067.1:0-1965 GCF_002968355.1 Spiroplasma sp. ChiS
GTGCTGGTCATTTTTCTTTGTTTTTATTTAGTTGTTTTTATTTTATCACAAATGTGCGGATAAAATATTTTTTATCACTCCTTTTTTGTAACAAATAAAAAGGGAAATAACAGACCGCTATTTCCACAAACATTATAAATAATTGATAAACATATTCTAAGTTAAGTAAAATATGTTAAAATTGTCAGTGGAAACACAGACTTGTTCAAAATGGATTGTGTTTCCGTTTTTAATTGTCATAGCATTTTAAAATGCTAAAAAATTCATTATATAGCAAATTATAAAAATATACAAATAATTTGTTAAAAAATATAAAAATGTATTATAATATTTTAGATATTTTTATCTTTGGTTTACCATAAATTTTATAAAATAACAAAGGAGAAAAATAATAAAATGCTAACAAATTCATTATATAGCAAATTATAAAAATATACAAATAATTTGTTAAAAAATATAAAAATGTATTATAATATTTTAGATATTTTTATCTTTGGTTTACCATAAATTTTATAAAATAACAAAGGAGAAAAATAAAAATGAAAAAAATATTAAACTTAATGGGAACAATTAGTATAACATTTTCGGGTATTATTCCTTTAATCGGTATGACATCAAATTATGAAAATAAAATTACTGAAAATTTAAAAACTAATTATAATAAAATTCAAATAAAACAAGAAAAATCAGAAGTAAATGTTGATAAAAGGAAAAATAAAATTAAATTTAATAAATATTTTGATTTAAAAGAAATAATTAAAATTACTAATTTAATTTCAATTGTTATTGATCCTTATGATAACTTTTCATCAGAAGAACAAATAAAAGACAGAATAAAACAATTAAATCCAAGGGTAGATATTAGTAAAATTAAAGTTACCAATATAACTACAAAAAGTGCTAAAGTTACTTCAAATGATATAAATATTTATAATGGAAATTTAAAAGTTAAATACAATTGTGTAATTAGATTAAGACCATTTATTAGTAATCAACATTTAGGTGAAATTAAAACTAATGGAACTGATATACCATCAGAAGAACAAATAAAAGACAGAATAAAACAATTAAATCCAAGGGTAGAGTAAATTAAATAAATATTTATTTAAGTGATTAATTAATTCATCATAGTTGGTTTTAAAAATAACAGAAATATAATAAAATTTGGATTAAAAATAATTAATTTTACAATTTGTTAAACAAAATTATTTTTTAAATGTTACAATCTTGTAAATTAAATAAATATTTATTTAAGTGATTAATTAATTCATCTAAACAAGTTGCCGCAACTTGTATTTTTTTAATAAATAACTTGCCACTTGGTAGCGTTGTTTTTAAATAGCATTCACCAATTTTAAGGGTTTTAAGGTCGTTCGGATGAACTATAAACTCATCCACCGAACGCACCGACCCCATATTAGCAGTGTTGTTAATCAAGTTGGTGCGTTATTTTTTCGGTTTCTTGGGTACCAAAAACACTCGCTACATATTCCGCGGTGTTAGGGTCTTTAATGTTATGACAAACAATATTGCTAACATTTCCAAAAATGGTATCTGTTAAATTCATATTGTTTGTTTTTAAATCGTTTGTTGTTTGAAATGACAAGAAACATTGATAATTAAAACTACGCGACTTATTTATTAAGTTAACAATAGTTTCATTTGCAAAGACATTAAACTCATCTAAAACAACATTGATTTTCTGATTAACTGGTTTTAAAGTGGTTAATTCCTTTAAATCTTGGATAATGATTTTCCCAGCCAAACTATCGAGTTCAGGGTATTTCAAAGAATTTATACTAAACAAAATCGTTTTATGTTTAGTAATCAATTCAAATAAACTATTATTTTTGCTAAGCGAATTATTTAATTGCATATTAGTAATATCAAGTTTACTAATCATCCCTGATATTTCTTTTTCTGCAAAATTATTGGTAAGCATATCATAATTTACACTTTTAACAT
>NZ_PUUH01000068.1:0-1964 GCF_002968355.1 Spiroplasma sp. ChiS
TTTTTAATTAATCCTTTTTGTAAATACGAATTCTTTATAAGATATTTACTAAAAATAAAACCATTTGATTCAATAATTCCATAAGCATTATTACTATTATTAATAAATTTTATTTCTTTTAATTTATTTTCTTTTTCAGTTTTTAAAATAAAAAAATACCATTTATCATCAATATTATTATCAAAATAATTATAATCAGTAATTAATTTTCAATTACTACCTTCTGGTGGTTGCTGTGCTTTTGTTGTTGGTGTAATAGGTTTAGTATCTTTATTATTTTCTTTTTTGCAACTCATTAGTGTTGTTGTGCTTGTTGCGGTTAATCCGATTGTTCCTATTATGTTAAGTCATTTTTTCATATAGATTGTTCTTTTTTATTTTTTTATATATAATTGGTATTATCACATATCAATTATATATTAATTATTTTGTATTAAATATTAATTTTATATATTTTTGATGGTAGGTGTAAATTAATGAAATATATTATTAATAATTTTAATTTGTTTGATTTACAAGCAAAATTAAAGAATTTTTTAAGTAAAAATTATAAAAATAAATATTATAAAAGAATAAAACAAAAAATATTTTCATATATTAATTTATGTAATGATTATTATGTTAATAGTGGTAAATTTTTATTGAAAGATTTAATTAAAAAATATTTTAAAAATAAATTTTCAACTTTTTATTATTGAGCGAATAAAATTTTAATTGCATATAAAAATAATGATTTTGATGAATTATTATTAAAATCAACGTTACCACATAATATTAATTATTAATATAGTGATAGTATTCGCAAAATTATTTGTGATTTATATTTTGAATATTGTAATAAACATGATGGTGGTGTTTTATCTTTGTTTTATAATTTAAAAAAGGAATTCATGGAGAAGAATTAAAAAATAAAGTACCAAAAAATTTGAAAAAATTTTTTCGTTGACTTAAAAAAGATGAAAGATGATTAAAAATAAAAAATAAAATTAAAGAAATTAAAAAACAACATCCAAGATATGAAGTTAAAGAAATAGGTTTATTACAGATGGATGATAAATATTTTGTACCAAGTAAATTTCCAGTTGATAAAAAGTATTATGTTTATGATTTTATTGATGAAAAAACAAGATTAGCATTAGGATATGTTTATGATAAATTAAGTATTGATAATGCTATTGCTGCTGTTAAAAAAGCAATTAGTGATTTTAAAAATATATTTGGTGTTAAAATAACACGAATTAGAACTGATAACGGTTCTGAATTTATTAATAATTATCGGAATAATCAAAAAAAATACTGTTAAAGAAACTAATTTTACTCAATTTTTAAAAGATAAAAATATTTTTCATCAGACAACACCGGTTCGTTCTCCACAGTCAAACGGCAAGATTGAAAGATTTCATCAAAATTATACTAAATTATTTGTATTTAAAGAAAAAATATTAAATGCAGTTAGTTTACAGAATAAATTAAATGATTATTATTATTTTTATAATTTTGAAAGAGTACATAAGTCTTTAAATTTTTAGGACCGCGTAAAATATTCGGTTGGTATAAATTTACCAAAAACTAAGAAAAAGATAGATATAAAATTCTATTTTTTTTAATTAGGTTAAAATTGTCGTTAACCTTGCTTAGTTTAAGAAAATAACAGCAAAACCAACTAAATAAAACTCTCCTACTTGGAATGTCGTTAAATCAAGCAAGCGAGGATAAACAATACAGTGGTGGCCGTACCGCTACGACATAATGGAGGCAATTTTTTTAGGCAATATAAAAGAGTTATCGTGGTTTGGGGATAAATTTTTAACCTGCAATGGCTAAAGGGTAAGTGTTCCACAATAAAAAAATTTAGAAATCTTACTATTTATAAGGAGGTTTTGAAAGTGTCTTTAAAAGAACTCTGTTGAAAAGAGTTAAAAATTAAATTAGCAAATAAGACAGTATTAATTAATAAATGTCAG
>NZ_PUUH01000069.1:0-1941 GCF_002968355.1 Spiroplasma sp. ChiS
GAAAAACAAGTTAAAAATAACTTGCTTTTTTAGGTGTTTATTTTAATGTGTGTGATGATTTATTTTTAAATCAGGAAAGGAAACAACTTTAAAATGGATATTAATAATATTATTAATGGTGACAACTTTTTTAATAAAACATATGAAGATTTGAGTAGATATGTTGTTGGAGAAATTGCATATAGGTTAGAGAAAATTTAGATGATCTTATTTTTCAAAATTATCAAAAATATGATAAATTTAAACATTATCGAGTAAAAGAAATAAGAACAAAAACATTAATTACTTTAAAAGGTAAAATAACATTTTGCAGACGACAATATTATAAAATTAATCCAATAACAGGAAAAAAAGAATATATTTTTATTTTAGATGAAGTTTTAAAAATTAAAAAATGACAAAGACTGGGGAATGACGTCAAAGAAAGAATTTTATTGTTTTTAAGTGATGATAAAAAATACCGCGATATTTTAGATGCATTAGAACAAGCAAAAATTAGTTTAATGACAATTTCAAATACTATAAAAAACGCAACAACAAACGACAAATATTATATTAATAATACCACTATTAAAATAAAAGTTCCGCGATACTTTATATATTCAAATTGATGAAACTTTTCTTAAAATAGAATACGATAGAAAAAAGGTTAAAAAACACACCTTATTATCTACTGTTCATACTGGTTATGATCAAGAAAAATCAACCGAAAAAATACATGTAATTGCAAATAAGTTAGGTGTTTACGAAATAGATAATATTCCAATTTATATTTCTAAAAAAACAAAATTAACCCGTTTTGTTGTTAAATTAATACTTTTGATAATAAGTAATTATAATATTCAAGATGATACCGAAATTATGATTTTAGGTGATGGAGCAAATTGAATTAAAGGGATTAAAAAAGTTATTGCAAATCGTTTTCCTAATAACAAAGTTCATTATACAATAGATAAATTTCATTTAGTAAAAATATTTAAGGATTTATTACCCCACCGAAGAATAATTAAAGAAAATGAAGAAACCTTTAAACAAGTTGTTGATTATTTTTATAATGGAAAATATTATGAATTATTACAATGTTTAAAAGAAAGTAAGTCATTTATTACTAGTTCTAAAAAGTTTTTAAGAGAAACAATTAATTTAATTAAAAATAACGAGGATGGCATTAAAAATTAAACATTATGAAATAATATTGGTTGTGATATGGAGGGCGATGTTTCCCATTATGGTAAGGGGATATTTTCTAAAAAAGGAATTTATAGCGAAAAAACTGTTAAAAATAAATTGAATACTAGTATGTTAAAATTAAGAAATAATATTAAGGATTTTAAACAATCAGAAAAACCACCAGAAAATAATAGTATTTTATATAATAATTTTAATAAAACTGAACAACAAAACTTACATCTTTATTAATTTTATTTTTAAGTTAAATAATTTTAATAAAAATAAATTTTTTGTTATGATTAAATTTAAAAAAATATAAAAATTTGTTGACAATAAAATTAAACATGGTATCTTTAAGTTAAGTATGTGGATTATTTATTCCATAATTTCTTAAAATATATTAAATACCCTTAAATAATTTATACAATCAACAAAATTAATAATGGTGGGTTGTTCCCCGATAATCAATGATGACAAGTGCAATATGTAACGCCAGAGGGTTGATGAGATTTTGGTGCTCACATTAAAAATGCGGTGATTTGAATTGTCAACACTATTCCTGGAATTAAACAAGTTAACGAGTTAGCGAGTGGTGTTGGTAAGGTTTTTGAAACAGTATATAGTTTTTTAGTCAAATATTTGAGGTATGAAAATTTAATCCAGCATTGTATAGTACAATAACAAATATTTTTTTATTAATTATTTTTATGAAATTTGTGCGATTAATATAAAAAAGGAACTGTTATTAAGTTCCTTTTTGTTCTTTTCAAT